>JALOMM010000112.1 GCA_025455535.1 Bacteroidales bacterium
CCCGCCTGACAAAGTATACAAGAATGTTGAAGGTGAGAGCTGGGGCTATAAGATGCCTCCGGTGAAGAGCGCATGGGGATCGCAATACAGTTCAACAGAAGAGATTCTCTGGTTCAACTTCAGCAAGAAAAAGAACCTGTTCTCTCAGAATGATTTTGTCCTCAACAGGGCTTCCACGCCTATCAGCTACTGGGATATTGCTGTTGCAAGATGGCGTGAGGGAAAGGTATTCAGACTAGAAACAGTCACAGAAATACAATGATATACAGCGAAAAAGAATTCATCTTCGGAATGCATCCTGTCATCGAGGCCGTCATAGCCGGCAGGCAGATAGACCGCGTGCTTGTAAAGCAGGGACTCCGGGGAGCCTCCTACCATGACCTCATGAAAGTGATAAACGAGCATGGGGTACCCTGGCAGGTGGTGCCGCTTGAGAAGCTGGACTACATCACACGAAAGAATCACCAGGGTGTCATTGCATGGCTGTCGGCGATAGAGTTTCAGGATATTGAGAATCTCCTGCCGCGCATCTTTGAGGAGGGCAATGATCCCCTCCTGATGATGCTCGACGGGGTGAGCGACGTACGTAACTTCGGGGCTATAGTGCGGTCAGCGGCATGCTTCGGGGCACATGCCATCATCATACCCGAAAAGAACTCGGCACGTATCTCAGCTGACGCAATCAAAGCATCGGCCGGAGCATTGAACTCATTCCCTGTATGCAGGGTAAAGAGCATCACACGCTGCCTGACCTATCTCAGGGAATCAGGAGTGAAGGCTGTTGCCGCAACGGAAAAGAGCAGTAAGAATATAAGCACTGCAGACCTGAGCGGTCCGGCAGTGATAATCCTCGGATCGGAGGAGAAGGGGATCAGCCGCGAACTGCTTACAATGTGCGATGTTCAGGTTTCTATACCTGTTTCAGGTGCTATAAGCTCATTAAACGTCTCGGTCTCGGCAGGGATAGCGCTGTATGAGGTGAAGAGGCAGAGAGAGGCTGCAGCAGGGAAATAGCGGACACGGGCGTAAAGTCAGGCAGTTGCCTTGCAAACGCACACTGCGTTTATGATCAGATGGCTACTTTTTATTTTTTCAGCAGCTCCAGGTCGCTGCCTGAGATATTCTGGAAGGCTCTCAGTCCGAACTGACCAATAACAGCGTAAACATAGTCAAATATCCCTGACTGGACCGTCTCATAAGGGACCCACTGGTTCACAATGCTGAAACAGTACAGTTCTACCGGCATACCGCTCTCTGTGGGAGGCATGTCGCGCACCATCACAGGCAACTGTCCGTCAATATTTTCATGATTTCGGAGATACTCAAGCATGTAGGCCCTGAAAGCCCCCAGGTTTGTCAGCGATGTCGGCTCTCCCCTCTTCAAGGCCTCAATCTCTGAGCCATTCTCCCTGAGCCATTGTTCCAGCAGAGGCCGCCTGCTTATTCTTTCAAGCAGTTCCGCATCAAGGAAAGTGATCGACCTTACGTCAATACGTATCTCGCGCTTGATACGCCTGACACCCGCCTCTTCCATCCCCTTCCAGTTCTGGAATGACTCGGATACAAGCGCATAGGTTGGGACCGTAAGTATTGTATTATCGAAGTTCTTCACCTTGACCGTGTGAAGAGACATGTCAACCACGGTTCCGTCGATGTTACGTCCCGGTATCGTTATCCAGTCGCCCAGGCTCAGCATCTTGTTGTTAGAGAGCTGCATACTGGCAACGAGTCCCAGCAGTGTATCCTTAAAGACAATGAGAAGCGCTGCCGAGGCCACTCCGAGACCCGCTATTACACTCGTGACAGAAACCCTGAAGAGGATGGAAGCAATGACCAGTATCCCGGCAATGATAACCAACGCCTTCACCAGCTGCACATATCCCTTTATCGGCCTTCCCTCTGACACGGGGAGGGTAAGGTAAATACTGTGCCACGCCTGTACAAAGGCATTAACTGTAAGCACAGATGCAATGACAATATATATTTCCGAACACCTGCGGACAAATGTGAGCCATATCAGATGGTCATGCAGCATCCATGATGCGATGTACCAGACCACAACGCCGGGCACTATAAGCGCAAGGGTATGAAAGACCCTTGACTCAAGAAATATATCATCGTATGGTGATTTCGTCCGCTTAACCCAGACAGATACAACTTTTACAATGATGGCTCTTGAGATGACCTTTGAGAGCCAGGCTGTGACGGCTACCAGGATAATCATAATCACTGCCGTGAGCCATGTAACAAGCCTGGCTGACATCCCGGTGTCAGCGAGGAACTCTTTTAAAATCTGCCCGGGTTCAAAAGATTCAAACATTTCACATCATATTTATCAGGCTGCAAATTACTAATTATCTTTTTTTATGACAGCCTCTTTATTACCTTTACCATAGCAAACAACAAAATAATGAAAGTCATACAGGTTTCAATGCTGCTTTTGCTGCCTCTTCTGACACAGGCACAGCTGATATTCGATGAGCATTTCACTGACCGGACCATGAGGTTTGATTTTATCCTTGCCGGGAACAGTGAATCGACAAAGGTTTTTCCGGTCTCTGTAAACAACGAGCCCTTCTGGGGCGGTTCACTGCAGAATCTTACCGATCCGTTCAACTACGGTAATTTCAGGTATGAAGTGTTTGATGCTGTAACCGGTACTCTTCTGTATTCAAAAGGATTCTGCACTCTGTACCAGGAGTGGCAGACCACGGCTGAGGCTAAGAGGATAGAGAAGAGCTTCCATGAGGTTGCCACCTTTCCCTTCCCGAAGAATAAAGTCCGTTTTGTACTGAGCATCAGGGGCCGCGAAGGGCTCTTTACCAAGCTATATGAAACAGCCATTGACCCTGCAAGCTACTTCATCATTAACGAGAAGCCTGACGAAGCCCTTGCCACCCGTATATACGGCAGTGGCGATCCGCACACCTCTCTTGACATCGCCTTTCTGTCAGAGGGTTATACGAAGGGGGAGATGGGAAAATTCAGGGCTGACGTCAAACGGATGGCTGATATACTATTCGAAGAGGCTCCCTTTGACAAGTACCGCGAGCGTATAAACATCTGGGCTGTTGAGGCTCCGTCACAGGAATCGGGCACTGACGTACCGGGTGAAGGCATCTATGTAAACACTGCACTTAATTCAAGCTACTACACCTTTGACGTTGACCGTTACCTGACCACACAGGACATCAGGACCGTGAACGATTATGCTGCGGCGGCGCCGCATGACCAGATTGTGGTGCTTATTAACAGCCCAAGGTACGGCGGGGGCGGTGTTTACAACTACTACAGCGCTGTCACATCCGATCATAAATTTACACCCCAGGTCTTCACCCATGAGTTTGGCCATGGCTTTGCAGGACTGGCTGATGAATACTACAGTTCAGAGGTTGCCTATGAGGAGTTTTACCCCCTTTCTGTTGAGCCGTGGGAGCCTAACATAACCACCATGGTGAATTTTGAATCAAAATGGAAGGATCTGATCGCCAGATCAGTGCCGGTACCTACCCCGAACACAAAGAAGTATACCGGTGTGACAGGACTGTTCGAGGGAGGGGGTTATTCAGCAAAAGGGATCTTCAGGCCATCATTTGACTGCCGTATGAAGAGCAACGAGGCAGAATCATTCTGCGAGGTATGCCAGCGGGCTGTTGAAGAGATGATTCTCTTTTACCTGGAATAGTGCCTCAAATAGAATAAAACTGCTCCTTTAGAAAAAGGTATTCGGTAACCAGTCCCGACAGCGAAGCTCGTCGGGACCGATTACTCTTGTTTCCTGCTGCCTCTTAAGACTGGAGACTACTTCTTCTTCTCACCACCTGATGTCGGCGGCTTGGAAATCGAGTCACGCATGGTTGTGTCTGCCTCGATGTTCTTCATCCTGTAGTAGTCCATGATACCGAGGTTGCCGCTCTTGAAGGCATGAGCCATAGCCAGAGGTATTTCCACCTCTGCCTCGATGACCTTGGCACGTGCCTCCTGTGCCTTGGCCTTCATCTCCTGCTCAAGTGCCACGGCCATGGCGCGACGTTCCTCTGCCTTGGCCTGAGCAATATTCTTGTCAGCATTGGCCTGATCCATCTGCAGCACTGCCCCGATGTTCTTACCGATGTCGATATCAGCTATGTCTATCGAAAGGATCTCAAACGCCGTTCCGGCATCGAGCCCCTTCTCAAGCACGGTCTTGCTGATACGGTCGGGGTTCTCCAAAACCTCCTTATGGCTGTGAGCCGAACCGATTGACGAGACTATCCCCTCACCAACGCGCGCAAGAACGGTCTCCTCACCAGCGCCACCGACAAGCTGCTTGATATTGGCCCTCACCGTCACCCTGGCTTTTGCTATCAGCTGTATGCCGTCGCGTGCCACCGCTGTGACAGGAGGGGTATCGATGACCTTCGGATTAACCGACATCTGGACCGCCTGGAAGACATCACGACCGGCAAGGTCTATGGCGGTTGCCATCTTGAACGAGAGGTCTATGTTAGCCTTGCTTGCCGAGACGAGGGCATGGACCACCTGTGCCACATGACCGCCCGCAAGATAATGAGCCTCAAGCTCATCACGGTTAAGCTTGATGCCTGCCTTATCGGCCTCGATCATCGCGCCGACAACTATTGACGGCGGCACCTTGCGCCATCTCATGAAGATAAGCTGCAGCAGGCTGATCCTGACACCTGATACCAGAGCCTGAAACCACAACCCGATGGGTATGAAATAAAGAAGTATCCAGAGCAGGATTACTGCCCCGACGATAATGATCACATAAATACCTAATCCACTCATTTCCATATTATTTGTTTATTGGTTTTACTATTACCTTATTGTCCTCGATACTGATCACCTCGATCTCCTGTCTCGGGTCAATGAGTATATCAATTGACTTTGCCTCAAAATACTCCCCGTTAACAAGTACCTTGCCGCCCGGTACCAGGCGGGTCACAGTCACGCCTCTGTCACCCGGTTTTACCCTGCCTTCCTCACTGCGGATATTATCAACCTTGCCGTCGATGGAGGTCTTAAGCATGAACTTCTTCCAGGTGCCGCTCCTGAGCATCAGTACCGTTGATACAATCAGAAGCAAGGTGGTTCCGCCGAGCACTGCCATCCCCGTGCCTGTACCAAAGGTTGTGAATGACAGTATTATGCCTATTATTATGCATAACGCACCTCCAACGCCTGCTATGGTGATACCGGGGATTAGCATGAACTCAATAATGAAGAGGAGGAGGCCAATCAGTATCAGGAATATTATCAGACCTAGTGACATGGGATATTGGATTTTACAGGACTATAGTATCAAGGTTCAGTTCTCTCAGTCTGAGGCTCATTCGCTCCAGGGTGACGGCATCACCCATCTTTATCACGCAACCACCTTTATGGTGGGTCAGGAAAGCGCACTGCTCAGCCTGCAGTTCGTCATGACCGCATACATCAACAAGTGAGTTGATGACATGCTCAAACGTGTTCAAATCATCATTGACAAGGAAGAGAGATTTCTCATGCTCCTCGTTACGCCTGCTGCCGCGGGGGCTGGGTTTTCCCTTAGTCATTCAGTATCTTTTTTAACAGTTCCTTTGCCGCCTCAACCGGTATCTCCTGCATCCCTACATATGCTGCCACCCTCGAGGTGCTGTAGCCGTTACGCACCAGCAGTGAGACATACTCATCAGCGCTCTCAAATGTAATAAAATTCCCGATGAGAAAAACAGCCTCTCCGTCACTGTTTTTAATGATGTCCAGTCCCCTGGTCCCTGCAAGGAGTTGTATCTTCTCAATTACATCCGGTTTGACAGGCTTCTTTGATCGCATCACCTC
>JALOMM010000113.1 GCA_025455535.1 Bacteroidales bacterium
CGTCAACAACGAAGAGCGGCTGCGTGTTGCCGCTTGCCGAGAGTGAGTTTACGCCCCTGATAAGTATCCTTACACCGGAAGCGACACCACCGTCGGTATTTGAAATCTGTACTCCGGAAAGTTTACCCTGGAAGGCATTTACAATGTTTGACACTTTCTGCTGTTCAAGGTTCTCTCCTCCAAGGTCCTGGACTGAATATCCGAGAGCCTTTTTCTCACGGGAGATACCGAGAGCAGTTACAACAACTTCGTCAAGACCGAGCATGTCGGTCACCATTGTAACGTTAATGGTAGTGCGTCCACCGATGGCTTCAGTCACGGTCTTCATTCCAACGAACTGGAATACAAGGGATTGTGCATCTGCGGGTGCGGTGACGGTGTATTTACCATCAACATCGGTCAAGGTACCAACAGTGGTACCTTTTACTGTTACAGCAACGCTCGGAATGGGAAGCCCATCGTCACCTGAAGTAACAGTCCCTTTGATAGTCACCGTCTGTGCCATCAGGGCAGTGAAGCCCGTAAACACAAACAGTGAAAGCAACAGTTTTAGTCTGTTCATAGATCAGAGTTTTAGTTTAACAAAAAAGGTTTAGGTTACACAAACCACACAGAGCCGGTCTGCAGACCTGAGTCTGCCGGCCAAATCTGTATGGCATCGATCAAAAGTACTATTTTTTATCAGAAATACCTTTTTTTCACCTTTTTTTTTGATCCGGGGTAAAAAACCATCATCATGATTCATATTTGACTGCAGGTGCGGCAGTTTAAACTCACTTTTTATTAATTTTAATCCCGTAACAAACACAGACTTATGAATGCAGCAGTAGTACTTGCAGGATGCGGCGTCTTCGACGGAGCCGAGATACACGAGGCAGTGATGACGCTATATGCAATAGACAAAACAGGTGGCACTTACCAGATATTTGCTCCCAATGTCATGCAGCATCATGTAATAAATCACCTCACGGGCGAAGTGTCAGAGGAGTCGAGGAACGTGCTGACCGAGGCGGCACGGATAGCGAGAGGGAAGATCAGGGCCCTCACAGAATACAGGGCTGCAGACTTTGATGCACTCATTTTCCCCGGCGGATTCGGAGTGGCCAAAAACCTCTGCACTTATGCCTTTGACGGCACAGACTGCCAGGTTGACCGTGTTGCAGAATCAGCCATACGTGAGACTCACAGGGCAGGGAAACCGATCGGAGCCCTTTGTATCTCACCCGTCCTGATTGCAAGGGTTCTGGGCAACATAGCAGTTACAACAGGCAATGATGCCGCCACCGCTGCGGATATAAAAACTTTGGGAGCTGTGCATGAGATTAAGCGTCATGGAGAGGTTACCGTCGACAGGAAGAACAGGATAGTGACGGCACCCTGTTATATGCTCAGCTCAAGAGTGTCAGATATTGCAACTGACGCAGAGGCTGTTGTCAGGGCTATCGGGGAATTGATCAAAGGGAAGTGACCCGGTGCGGGAGAATCACAGTCGTCCTGCCTCTATCTCAATTATGATTTGCTCAATAAGGTAATCCTCTCCCATCGGATCATAGTTTGCCTTCAGGTTTGCACCGAAGATGCGGGCAATACTCTGCCAGAATGATGCCGAAAATTTCCCGCGGTACTGCCTTATGAGATCATAGGAGGTATTCTGTGTCTCGCGGTCTATCAGTTTCAGTAATATCTTCCCCTGTGTAAAGGTTAGCTTTCGCATATCATCCTCATACTCGCTGAAGATATCCTTCTCATACTGCTGCAGGAAGTTACGCCGATCCTTTTCCGCGGGCATCATCTCAAGCACCCTGTTCACACGCCCGAGCTCATCCCTGACAATGAGTGCATAGGGATATACCTTACGTATATTATAAACCATGCGCGCGTGCCTGCGATAGTCGAACCTCACCTGGCGCGGCATTTTACCATATACGGTAACCTCCTTCAGCTCTATATAAGGATAGGTCTGACCGTCGAATGTTGCCGTCTTAAGCAGGTATGACCCGCCTGAAACAGTATCGGCAGCAACGACCGGCTGCTCCTGGCAGAAAACAGGCACCAGCAGAAGGTTGAACAGCATTATGTGTATCAGCCGTAACATAATTCACCTGCAAATTTAACCAATTGTCGTGCCAAATCCGGCGCTGCATGATAAAACTAAGCTATATTCACATCTGGGAAATATCATATCATTTATCAATACATGCCTGTTTCTCCAACAATTGATGAACTTGAATCAGGGCCGGACTTCGAAAAAGTGCTGACGCTACAGTATAACGACATCGCACCGTTTGTTATTGGACGTTTATTTTCATTTGCTCTGCCTTCGGTAATGATATGGGTTGTACTTGCTATCTCGGCCTTTCTGACTGTATGGCTATGGCCCGGTCAGACAGTCACGGATGAAAGCCGGCATATAATAAAAGGTCTCCTGACAGGACTGATTGGTCTCCCCCTGCTCCTGATACCGTTCCACGAGGGTCTTCATCTGGTGCCTTACTGGCTGGCCGGCGCCAGGGACATACGATTCGGTGCAGACATGAGGCAGGGTATTATCTATGTCACTGCTCACCGTTTTGTGACAAGCCGTTCTCTTTTCTCCATGGTTGCCCTGACCCCCTTCGCCGTCATCACTGCCGGCCTCGCGGCAGCAATACTCTTCGCCTCTCCGTGGATGCAATGGGTACTGGCAATGACGGTGTTCGTTCATGCCACCATGTGTACCGGAGACGCTGTTCTTACCGGCTTCATGTCAGCCTTCAGGGGGAGAAGAACCTTCACCTGGGACGATGCAGATGCCGGGGTGGCCTACTTCTGCGCAGAGAAGCTGCCTGAGAACAAAGAATGAGACCTGAATAAGGCTCTGTCAATTATTTCACTACTTTAAGCCCGCAAATAAAAGCCTTATGAGCCACTTTGTCCATATAATAAAAAAGTTCCCGAGAGTATTCTGGATCTCCAACATCATTGAGCTTTTCGAACGGTGGGCATGGTACGGCTTCTATAACGGTTTCTTCGCCCTGTATCTTACCTCTGCGAAAGAGGACGGCGCCCTCGGCTTCTCAAACGTCGAGAAAGGGACTATCATGGGCACCGGGTCAATGATCCTTTATTTCCTCCCGGTAATTTCAGGTGCCATCGCTGACAGGGTAGGCTATAAAAAAATGCTGATAATCTCATTCAGCACCTATATCCTCTCATTCTTCATGCTCAGCAGATTCGAGACGTTCGGAGCAATTTTCGCAGCCTTCATCCTCCTTGCGGTCGCAGGGGCAATTTTCAAGCCGATAATATCAGGCACCGTAGCCAGGGTGACCGACAGGGAGACCTCTTCCGTTGGTTTTGGAATATTCTATATGGTTGTAAATATCGGAGGCTTCATCGGTCCGTTCGTATCAAGCATGATCTATAAGAACAGCTGGGATGCCGTTTTCTATATTTCCATCGCAGCGATGGCAATGAACTATATTGTTGTCTTCTTCTTTTATAAGGAACCTGCGGTAGAAGCCAACGGCAAATCGCTGCTTCAGAATATCGGCATTGCCTTCAGAAATATAGGCGTTACACTGACAGACTGGAAATATGTGCTTTTCCTTCTGATCATAGGTGTTTTCTGGACTGCCTATAACCAGCTCTACTATTCATTCCCGGTCTTCATGGAGGCATGGGTGAACCTCGATAAGATGGCCGCTACGCTGGGCCTCGAGCCGGGCACCATCACCACCGTAACCATTTCAAGCCTGGCATCGTTCTATATAATCCTCTTCCAGCTTATCGTGTCATCTGTTACGACCAGGGTCAGACCCCTCAACTCGATAATGACCGGTATCTTTATCCTTGCATTCGGACTGGCCATGATGTTTACAAACCTCAATCCGTGGCTGATAGCACTTGGCGTTCTTATCTTCGGGATAGGTGAGATGGCATCGTCACCCAAGACACAGGAATACATTGGCCGGATAGCTCCGTCAGACAGAAAGGCGCTTTACATGGGCACTGCCTTCCTGCCGATAGCGTTCGGGCATATTGCTGCCGGGTGGGTGTCAGGCAAACCTTACGAGGTTATGGCTGACAAGCTCTTCCTGCTGCAAAAAGCAGTGGCAGAAAAGGGATTTGATATCCCGGAAATATCAGCGTCATTCACACAGACAGATTATTTTGCAAGGGCGCAGGAGCTTTTCGGAATGGATTCACAGCAGCTGACAGCTTACCTCTGGAGCACATACAATCCTTCAAAGGTCTGGATTATTTTTTCGGGTATTGCAGTGGCTGCAAGTGTTTTGCTTTACCTTTATGACCGCCTCATCCTGAGGGGACGGGAGGTGGACGGCAACAGCAGGCACCAGTAGGTCAGGCAGTAGTTAAGAATTAAGAATTAAGAATTAAGAATTAAGAATTAAAAGTTAAGGGTTGATAATAAGGGAATTGGAGTGCTGGAGTGTAAGCCCTTCAAGCCTTTCGACTTTATGGACTTTACAGACTTTATGGACTTTATGGACTTTTGACCTTCAGACCTCAGACCTCAGACCTGCCCCGCCTCAGCCTCGTAATCAGCTCATCACCCAGCTCAGACTTGATCCTGATATGATCAAGTATTGCCAGCACAACCGGGTTTTTTTCAAAGTCGCCCCTCACCTGCTCAAAGTCACGCTTCTTCACTTCATCATCGCCGTCAATCCCGAAGCCTGTCATTGATGAGAGGGTAAACTCCTTGCGGGCATCCTCGTAAAGCATGTTGTCAAGATCGACCACGCTTTTCTTCCATCTTTCAACTATCGTGATGATATCTGCAGCTGTCAGTTTTTCATTCGGCTTTCCGGTCTCACCCGGCAGCCGGTCGTATATCCACGCCCACTCCATATCATAGTAGTGCTTATGGATTGCCTCAAAGCTCTTGTTGATGGCATCTGCACTCTTCAGTTCCTGCCTCTCGATTGATGACAGCAATGCCTCAATTGTGCTCAGCGGTGCAATCAGCCCCGACATGTCAATCCAGTCACCTGTACCCTTATCTGATTCCGGCTTCAGCCTCGCCTGTATGTCAGCGTCTGACTTGAAGTCAGTTCCCTCGAGCCTTTTGATCACAGAGTTACCGATGAATTTGTCTATCCCCATCTGGTAAAGGCTGATACCTCGTTCAGCCGCAGATGTTTTCATCTTCATCCTGTCAAATGTGATGTAAGCCTGGTCTGCAGATACGTCTTTCATCAATCTGCGCAGCAGTTCCCTTCCGTTCATCATTTTGCCCACTGTGAAAGGGCTCAGAAGGTTAAAGTTGATCTGGTCAAGTTTCCTGGTATCCTTGCGGGCATCTCGCTTAGGCCATTTCTGGGCGTCACGTATTGTTCCGACGCTGCGCAGGTTTATCCCGGGTATGAGGTGAGATTCGTAATTCACCTCAGCCAGGTATGAAAACGGGAACTGTGTGGTATCGACGTTATGATAATGACGCCCGACGACAAGGGTAAACGGTCCGATACGCGAAGGCCACAGAACGTAAGAGTCACTTGTTGTCTTGGACCCCCGCTCCATAATCCCCTGATGAATCGGGCCCAGCTTATACATATGGTTGCTCTGGTTTGATCCGCTGCCGGCATTCATGAATGAAAAGATACCCGCGATCAGCAGTGTCGATTTATGGTGAGTGACCGTGAACGGCCCTGCGAATATCGAGCATGCTTCGCCATGATACCCTCCGCAATTTGAAAAGAAGAGCGAATTTTCTGCCGAATACTGTTTTGACAGGGTGCAGCCCTGCCCGATGAAGCACTTGTCTATCACGGCGGCATCATTGACCTTC
>JALOMM010000114.1 GCA_025455535.1 Bacteroidales bacterium
CTTTCTCTTGGGTGCTGTGCTGGCCTTCTTGAAGTGTCCTATCTCTGCCTTGTTGCTGGCTTTCTCCTTCTTGTCGTCAAAACCAAGCTGCAATGCTGAATATCCGTCTTTTTCCACGGTCTTGACCTGTGTCACAACACAAGGGCCAACCTCTATTACCGTGCACGGGATACTTTTTCCATTCTCATCGAAAACGGATGTCATCCCTACTTTTTTTCCTATTAATCCCTGCATAATTCAGTATTTTACCGGTTTCACACTTTGATTTCAACTTCCACGCCGCTCGGCAGCTCAAGTTTCATGAGCGCGTCGATGGTTTTTGGCGTCGAGCTGTAGATGTCAAGCAGGCGCTTGTAAGACGACAGTTCGAACTGTTCTCTCGACTTCTTGTTAACGAATGTAGAACGGAGGACCGTATAGATCTTCTTATGCGTGGGGAGCGGTATCGGACCGCTGACCACTGCACCCGTTGACTTCACTGTCTTGACGATCTTCTCAGCCGATTTATCGACCAGGTTATGATCGTAAGATTTGAGTTTGATGCGGATTTTCTGACTCATCTTTAAAGATTTTTTCCTTTTGTTACTTCAATAATTTTCTTCGACAATTCTGCAGGCACCTCTTCAAAATGAGAGAACTCCATTGTAGAGGTCGCTCTTCCCGAGGTAAGGGTACGAAGTACTGTAACGTATCCGAAGTTTTCTGCCAGAGGTACTTTTGCTTTAATTACCCTTGCACCTGCTTTCGATTCCATACCTTCCACCTTTCCCCTGCGCTTGTTGAAGTCGCCGACGACATCACCCAGGTATTCTTCCGGGGTGACCACTTCGGCTGACATGATAGGTTCGAGGAGCACCGGCTGGCACTTTGACGCCGCATGGCGGAAGGCCTGCTTGGCTGCTATCTCGAATGAAAGCGCATCTGAGTCTACTGAATGGTACGAACCGTCTTTGAGGACAACCTTGAGGCTCTCAAGGGGGAAGCCGGCCAGCGGGCCGTTATGCATGGCCTCACGGAATCCCTTCTCCACTGACGGGATGAACTCCTTGGGCACATTGCCTCCCCTGATCTCATTCACAAAGGTAAGTCCTGGAACATCGTCATCGGCAGGCATAAGCACCACGGATATATCCGCGAACTTGCCCCTGCCGCCAGTCTGTTTCTTGAAGACCTCCCTGTGTGAATATGATGCTGTGACAGCCTCTTTGTATGCAACCTGGGGCCTCCCCTGGTTACATTCAACTTTGAACTCTCTCTTCAGACGGTCAATAAGTATTTCGAGGTGTAACTCTCCCATGCCGTTTATCACTGTCTGTCCGCTGTCAGGATCGGTCTTGACCCTGAAAGTGGGATCCTCTTCGGCAAGTTTGCCGAGAGCTACCCCCAGTTTGTCAATGTCAGCCTGTGTCTTTGGTTCAATGGCTATTCCGATAACCGGTTCGGGGAAATCCATTGTCTCAAGCACTACGGGCTTGTGAATGGCACAGAGTGTGTCACCTGTCTTAAGATCCTTGAATCCCACTCCGGCACATATGTCACCGGCAGAAACGCTGTCAACGGGATTCTGTTTGTTGGCATGCATCTGGAAGAGGCGGTTAATCCTCTCCCTCTTTCCGGTCCTCACGTTCAGCATGGTATCGCCTGCATTGATGGTGCCTGAATAGACCCTCATGTAGACGAGGCGGCCGACGTACGGATCGGTAGCAATTTTAAAGGCCAGTGCCGAGAACGGCTCATCAGCCTCGGGTTTAAGTATGATCTCCTTATCGTCACGCGGGTCTTTGCCGGTGACGGCACCCACATCGACCGGCGATGGCAGGAATGCCACGATACCGTTAAGGAGACGCTGTACCCCTTTATTCTTGAAAGCTGCTCCGCAGAATACCGGGACAACCACTCCCTCTACCGTTTCGCGGCGCAGCACAGTGTATATCTCATCAGAGGTAATGCTCTCATGGTCTTCGAGATAACGCTCGAGTATCGAGTCATCCATCTCGGCGCACGCCTCCACCAGCTTCATTCTCCACTCTTCAGCCTCTTCCGTCATATCGGCAGGTATTGGCTGTATGGTGAAGTTGGTCATAGGGTCTTCACCATCCTCGAAGATGATGGCCTTCATCTCAATAAGGTCAATGATGCCCCTGAACTTTTCTTCAGAGCCGATAGGCACCTGCACAGGCACGGGGTGAGCACCGAGCTTATCTGTTATCTGCTGCACTACGCCTTGAAAATCTGCACCCGAGCGGTCCATCTTGTTGATGAAGGCAATACGGGGAACCTTATACTTGTCAGCCTGTCTCCATACCGTCTCTGACTGAGGCTCAACGCCTCCGACAGCGCAGAAGACCGCCACAGCGCCATCAAGCACCCTGAGAGACCTCTCGACCTCAACGGTGAAGTCAACGTGCCCCGGAGTGTCAATGAGATTTATCTTATAAAGCTGATCGTCATACTTCCAGAAGGTTGTTGTTGCAGCCGACGTGATGGTGATCCCTCTCTCCTGCTCCTGGACCATCCAGTCCATTGTTGCATTGCCGTCATGCACCTCGCCGATACGGTGTACCCGTCCGGTATAATACAGTATCCGCTCGGAAATTGTAGTCTTCCCGGCGTCAATGTGGGCCATGATGCCAATGTTGCGTGTTTTTCGGAGATCGCTGGTCATTATCTTGTTTCGGTTACCCTTCCGGCTCTTTCAGTTAAAACCTGAAATGGGCGAATGCCTTGTTGGCCTCAGCCATACGGTGTGTATCCTCTTTTTTCTTATAGGCGCCGCCTTCCTGGTTATAGGCAGCCATCACCTCAGCGGCAAGCTTCTCAGCCATGCTGTGGCCTGTGCGCTTTCGGGCGAAGAGAATAAGGTTCTTCATGCTTATGCTGACTTTGCGGTCAGAGCGTATCTCCAGAGGTACCTGGAATGTCGCACCACCAACCCTGCGGCTTTTTACCTCCACATGAGGGGTGATGTTGTCAAGAGCCTGCTTCCAGATCTCCAGGGGAGTCTTCTCAGCATTCTTCATCTTGTCAGCCACTATTTCCAGTGAATCATAGAAAATCCTGAAGGCAACGGTCTTTTTACCACTGTACATCAGATTATTGATGAAGCGGGTAACGTACGGATCGTTGAATTTCGGGTCCGGTAGGAGGATCCTCTTCTTTGGTTTTGCCTTTCTCATATTGTGAATCCTTTATTGTTACTTCTTTGGTCTTTTTGCACCATATTTTGACCTTCTCTGCATACGGCCATCGACACCTGATGTGTCAAGCGCTCCGCGGACAAGGTGATAACGAACACCCGGAAGGTCTTTCACCCTTCCCCCTCTGATGAGTACAATAGAGTGCTCCTGGAGATTGTGTCCCTCACCCGGTATGTAAGCGTTGACCTCTTTCTGGTTCGTGAGCCTTACCCTGGCAACTTTTCTCATGGCTGAGTTAGGTTTTTTTGGCGTGGTAGTATATACGCGAACACATACCCCCCTGCGCTGCGGGCATGAATCAAGAGCAGGCGCTTTGCTCTTGTCAACCAGCTTCTTGCGGCCTTTTCTAACTAACTGCTGAATTGTTGGCATAATTCTTTCTTAATTAATTTTCCTTTTAAAAATTGGTCTGCAAATATCTATTATTCAGTCTTAAAGCAATTATCATTTTCCCATGTCACACATACACATCCCGCAAAGCTGCAGCGACAGTCAGTCGTCACAGTGCCGCGGGGCAAAGTTTTATAGAGATGTAACTTAATGGTTTGTAAGTTATTTACAGGATTTTCTTCCCGACCTCTCCTCTCGACCTCTTTTATAAACTTACGCTTTGAAAGAGTGACCGGTACTCCTGTTTCTCAAAAAACCGGTGCAAAGAAAACAAATATTTTTCAAACAACCGCAACTTTTATGTACTTCTTTGAAAAATTGTTATTTTTGCGCTCCCTACAAGACGATATATACCTATTTATATAATACAACAAAACAGCCGCAGATGAAGACATACACAACAGACCATCTCAGGAACATTGCCCTGCTGGGGAACTCAGGTTCAGGCAAGACAACCCTTGCGGAAGCAATGCTTTTCAACGGTGGTGTCATTGAGAGAAGAGGAACGGTAGAAGCAAAGAATACTGTATCTGATTACAAACCTATTGAGCAGGAAAACAGGAACTCGATCTTTTCCACGGTACTCTATACCGAGTTCAGGGACAAAAAGATCAATATCGTTGATACTCCGGGGCTCGATGACTTTTCAGGCGGTGTTATTGCATCAATGTATGCTGCTGACAGCGTACTGCTTGTCATCAACGTTCAGAACGGCGTCGAAGTAGGGACGGAGATACACTTCAGGCATGCCGAGAAGTTCCATAAGCCTCTCATACTGGCAGTTAACGGACTGGACCATGAGAAAGCCAACTTTGAAAAGTCGCTTGAGATGCTTCATGAGCGTTTCGGCAGCAATATCACCCTGGCACAGTTCCCGGTTAATGAAGGTGCCGGATTCAACACCGTGATAGACATCATCAGCATGAAGATGCTGCGCTACGCCAAGGAGGGCGGCAAAGCCGAGGTCGTTGACATACCGGCTGATCACAAGGCCAAGGCAGAGGAGTTGCATGCTGCTCTCATCGAAAAGGTTGCCGAGAGCGATGAGTCACTGATGGAGCTTTTTTTCGCCAATGATACGCTGACCGAAGAGGAGATAAGCAGGGGCATCCGTGCCGGCCTCCTCAAGAGAGGCATCTTCCCCGTCTTCTGCATTTCTGCAAAAGGCAATATCGGTGTCGACAGGCTTCTGGAGTTTATCTCTGCATCTGCCCCTTCACCGGCTGACATGCCGGCATCAAAGAACTCAAAGGGTGCCGAAGTAAAATGCACCTCTGCCGGTCCCGCTTCAGTGTTTGTTTTCAAAACAACAATAGAGGAACACATTGGCGAGATCAACTATTTCAGGGTGATGTCAGGCAAGATCAATGAAAACCTTGACGTAATAAACACAAGCAACGGAACCAAGGAGAGGCTCTCACAGATTTTCATCTGTGCCGGCAAGAACCGAACCAGGATACCCGAGATACATGCAGGTGACGTCGGTGGCTTCGTGAAGCTGAAGAACACAAAGACAAACCATACTCTCAATGCGCCGGGCAATGACTGGACCTACGAGACAATGAGGTTCCCGGAGCCCAAGTACCGCACCGCCATCAAACCGGTGAGCGAGAGTGATGAGGAGAAGCTGGGTGAGTCACTTAACCGCATGCACCAGGAAGATCCTACAATAATAATAGAATATTCAAAGGAGCTTAAGCAGATCCTCATCCATGGACAGGGTGAGTATCACCTCAACATACTCAGGTGGCATCTTGACAACATTTTCAAGATCGAGACCCAGTTCGTTGCTCCCAAGATCCCGTACCGTGAGACAATTACCAAATCAGCACAGGCTGATTACAGGCACAAGAAACAGTCAGGCGGCGCCGGCCAGTTCGGTGAGGTGCATATGATCATAGAGCCTTTTGAAGAAGGCTCTGAGGCGAAGTCAATGATGAAGATAGCCGGCAAGGAGATAAAACTGGCAAACCGTGACAAGGAGGAGATAGATCTCCCGTGGGGCGGCAAGCTGGTTTACATGAACTGTATCGTCGGCGGTTCGATTGATGCCCGCTTCATGCCTGCCATCCTCAAAGGTATAATGGAAAAGATGGAGGTTGGTCCTCTTACCGGTTCATATGCCCGTGATATAAGGGTTTACGTTTATGACGGCAAGATGCACCCGGTTGACTCAAACGAAATATCATTCCGTCTTGCAGG
>JALOMM010000115.1 GCA_025455535.1 Bacteroidales bacterium
TTCAGTTTTTAAGTTTAACAAAAGAAGGGGGGGGATTGTTGTGCGGCAGCCGGGGAAACCGTTTTAGCATTTTTTTCCGTGGTTGCAATCAGTACAAATACTTCCACCGTCGTTAACGGGGCACAGGTATGTAAAAAAGTCTTAAAGTCTAAAGGTCTGATGTCCTGAGGTCAAAATTTTCCTGTAAGCTGTCTGAAGGAGTCTTCGAGCCTGGCGCCGGAGAGAGCTGAAATTTCTTCGACGGAGCCGTCGGCCACGATACGGCCGTGGTCAATTATTATCACCCTGCTGCATATTGCCTCCACCTCCTGCATGATATGGGTTGACAGCATGACAGTGCGTTCGCTGCCCACGGCGGAAATAAGATTACGGATCTCCACTATCTGGTTCGGGTCGAGGCCTGTCGTCGCCTCGTCGAGGATGAGCACTTCGGGGTCATGGATCAGTGCCTGTGCCAGCCCCACCCTCTGCCTGTATCCCTTTGAGAGGGCACCGATTTTCTTTCCCTGTTCTGGGGTGAGCCCTGTCCGTTCGATCACAGTCTCGACCGCTTCCCGGCGTTTTCTTCCCAGCGCGTAGATATCAGCCACATAGCCAAGGTATTCCCTGACGTACATCTCAGGATAGAGAGGGTTGTTTTCAGGAAGATATCCTATCATACGCCTCAAAGCTGTTGCCTCGGGGCCTGCCCTGAGGCCGCATACGGACACCTCACCCGAATCTGCATGAAAGAAGCCGGTAATGATCTTCATCATCGTTGATTTTCCGGCTCCGTTAGGGCCTATGAAACCAACAATTTCACCTTTGTTTACGGTGAATGAAACGTCATCAAGGGCTTTTTGGGCACCGTAAGACTTGGTCACATGACTTGCTGAAACAGACATGAAGGGATTTGCGATTTGCGATTTGCGATTTGCGAATGGCTTAAAGCTTTCATAAATCGAAAATCGCACATCGCACATCGCACATTAACAGTGCTACCCGTACATGAACTGCCCCACATTAGCGAAGGCTGATGACGGGTTCACGCAGCATACCGGTATCTTGGAGCTGTTGGCTATGATATACTGTTCCTTGGCCCCCATGACATAATCGGCGAAGGTGATATCCTTGGTTGTCATGATGAGAATCAGGTCAGCTTTCATCTCCTGGGCGATCTCTATTGTACGCTCTGCTATCTTGTCTGAGGGTATCTCCTTGATCTCATACTCTATGTTGTTCTGTATGAGCATCCTGACAGTATAGTTCAGGTTGAGGTTGGTCTTTTTGGCCAGTGACTCATCCTTACGTGAAGCCTTAAGGATATGGATCTTTGAGTCGAAGTATTTGCCCATGAAGATAGCCATCGAGAGCTTCTCCTTTTCTTCGGAACGGAAGTCTACGGGGAATACAATATTATGATATCTCTCATTATCGTCAGGGGGAGCCTGCACCACTATGAACGGCACCTTTGATTTGGCGATGACCTTCAGGGCCCAGCTGCCCGTTACCTTCTGCATTCCCACCATGCCATGGGTTCCCATTACCACCAGTGACGCACCGCGGTCATTCACGAACTCGGGGATATGCTTGAAAATAGTGCCGCGCTGAACATGCGTCTTCACCGTCACGCCAAAATTACGGCCAATCTCATTAGCCTTGATATTCATTGCAGCCTGCTTGGCCTTGACCCCGCCGTCGGTGGTGATCTTTTCAACGATGTGCAACAGGCAGACATCATTGTGGGTCATCCGCGATATCTTAACGGCGTGCTGCAATGCATACTCCGCTATGGGAGTGAAATCCCACGGAACTACTATTATTTTGCTGTCAACTTCCATATCCTTAAGATTATCAGTTCTGAGACGTAAAAGTATCTATTTTCCTTGATAATACAAATAGTTAAAATCTATACTGAAAGTCAGGATTTTAAAGGGAGGGGTCATATTCGCACAAAAACAGTGCCATTTATCAACAGCTTACAATATTAAGAAGAACAAAATGCTATTTTTGTCGGTGTAAAGGGAATATCATTTATGAAGAGGAAAAAAGTAAAGGAGCTTCTTGCAAATCCTGTTATCGGGGAAAAGGTTCTTGTCAAGGGATGGGTAAGGACAAAGAGAGAGATAAAGAACGTAGCTTTTGTTGCGCTTAATGACGGTTCGACCCTGAATAATATACAGGTCGTAATCGAATTAAGTGCCTTCCCTGCTGACCTGTTGAAGGATATCACCACGGGTGCGAGCCTGGGCGTCACAGGGACTATGGAGGCGTCACAGGGCAAGGGACAGAGTGTCGAGGTTCTGGCTTCCGATCTGGTCCTTTACGGCAAATGTGACCCTGACACTTATCCGTTGCAGAAGAAAGGGCATTCGATGGAGTTTCTCCGTGAGATAGCCCATCTCCGTTTTCGCACCAATACTTTCGGGGCCGTCATGCGGATAAGGCATGCGCTGGCCTTCGCCATTCACAAGTATTACAATGACAGGGGATTTTTCTACCTGCATACCCCCATTATAACGGGAAGTGATGCAGAGGGTGCCGGTGAGATGTTCCATGTCACCACCTTTGATCTTAAAAACCCGCCGCGAACAGAGAGCGGTGAGATTGACTACGACAAGGATTTCTTCGGCAAACCGACCAACCTCACCGTGTCAGGCCAGCTTGAGGGTGAGCTCGGCGCCCTGTCGCTTGGCGAGATCTATACGTTTGGCCCGACGTTCAGGGCTGAGAACTCCAACACTCCCCGTCACCTGGCTGAGTTCTGGATGATAGAGCCTGAGATGGCTTTCTGGGATCTAAACGATAACATGGATCTGGCTGAGGATTTCCTGAAGTATCTTATCAGGTATGCTCTTGAGAACTGCCGTGAGGATCTTGAATTCCTTGACAAGATGATAGACAAGGGTCTCATCGAAAGGCTGGAGTTTGTGCTTGCCAACAGTTTCATAAGGCTCCCCTATACTGAAGCGATAAAGATACTGGAGGCGGCTGACCGCAAGTGGGAATACCAGGTAGGATGGGGGCGTGACCTGCAGGCAGAGCATGAGCGTTATCTTGTTGAAGTGCACTTCAGGTGCCCTGTCATACTGACCGACTATCCGAAAACGATAAAGGCCTTTTACATGAAGCAAAATGATGACGGTCTTACCGTAAGGGCGATGGATGTGCTCTTCCCCGGCATAGGCGAGATCATCGGGGGGTCACAGAGGGAAGAGGATCTTGACAAGCTTACGCAGAGGATAGAAGAGCTGAATCTTCCGCTGAAGGACCTGTGGTGGTATCTTGACACCCGGCGGTTTGGCACGGCTCCTCATTCGGGATTTGGACTGGGCTTTGAGCGTCTCGTTCTTTTCATGACGGGCATGTCGAATATCCGTGATGTGATCCCGTTTCCGCGCACGCCGCGCAATGCAGAGTTTTAATCAGGATGAATTACTGAAGGTATGCTCAACCAGAAGTTACAGCAAAAACTGCTTCAGAAGCTTTCACCGCAGCAGATACAGATGATCAAGCTGCTGGAGGTTCCTGCAATGCAGCTTGAGCAGCGTATCAAGAAGGAGATGGAGGAGAACCCGGCCCTTGAGGAAGGTCCGGAGGAGGAAGAGATACAGGGCAGCGACGAAGATGAGATAAACGACGAGGAGGAAGTACGCGAACAGGAAGAGTTCTCCCTTGATGACTACCTGAATGACGAGGACATTCCTGACTACAGGCTGCAGTCAAACAATGCATCGAAGGATGAGGAGCGCCGGGAAGAGATTCCTTTTTCAGCAGGCTCCTCCTTCCATGATAACCTGATCTCACAGTTTAACCTGAGGGTCTCCACGGAAAGGGAGCAGACGCTGGGCGAGTATATCATAGGCAATATAGACGATGACGGGTACCTGCGAAGAGAGGTTGAGAACATGGTTGACGACCTCGCCTTCCTGCAGAACATTACCACCGACACCGATGAGCTTAACAGGGTGCTGGAGATAATCCATGATCTCGAACCGTCAGGTGTCGGAGCCCGTGATCTGCGTGAGTGCCTGCTGCTTCAGCTTGAACGGAAAGATCAGTCATCTCCGTCTGTCAGGCTCGCCTCAACCATTATCAGGGACTACTTCGACGAGTTCTCGAGGCGGCATTATGAAAAAATCATGTCGCGGCTCATGATTGGTGAGGAAGAGATGAAAGGGGTCATTGATGAGGTTTTAAAGCTCAACCCGAAGCCGGGAGGAGCAGTGAGCGATCCTTACAGCAAGACTGCCCAGCATATCATACCTGACTTTATACTTGAGCAGGCTGACTACGGGCTTGAACTGAGCCTTAACAACCGCAACATCCCGGAGCTGAAGATCAGCAAGGGATACAGCGAGATGCTCGAGTCATATGCGCGTGACAAGGCTGCCGGCAAGCAGAACCGTGATGCCATTATGTTTGTCAAGCAGAAGCTTGATTCGGCAAAATGGTTTATCGATGCCATCAAGCAGAGGCAGAACACCCTCCTTCTTACCATGAATGCGATACTTGAATATCAGAAGGAGTATTTTGCCGAGGGTGATGACACCAGGCTGAGGCCGATGATACTGAAGGACATTGCGGAGATGACCGGGCTTGACATCTCGACCATATCACGTGTGGCGAACAGCAAGTATATTCAGACCCACTTCGGGATCTATCCCCTGAAGTTCTTCTTCTCTGAGGGTATGCAGACCGATGCCGGCGATGAGGTTTCAACGCGCGAGATAAAGAGGATACTTCAGGAGTGTCTGGGCAGTGAGGATAAGCGCAGGCCACTTACTGACGAGAAGCTTACTGAAATACTGCAGGAGAAAGGGTACCAGATAGCCCGTCGTACTGTGGCCAAATACAGGGAACAGTTAAATATTCCTGTTGCCAGGATGAGGAAGGAGATAAAATGAACGAAGGGAGAGGGGCATGGACAGGTAACCTGGCAAGGGTTCTTTCAGTTGTTTTTCATCCTCTGTTTGTACCGCTGTACGGACTGCTTATAATTTACAGCTCACCCACACTGCTCTCCTTTATCCCCTTTGAGATGAAGAGGATAATATTCATTCTTGTCTCGGCTAATAACGTTATACTTCCGCTCTCGGTAGCTGCAATATTATATTCAAGGGGGGCCATCAGTACATTCAATGCCAGGGACCGTAATGAAAGGGTTTTGCTGCTTACTTTCGCCCTTATGATGTATACCGTGACAGCGGTGCTCCTTATGAAGACCCCCGTGCCAAACCTGTTCAAGGCATATTTTGTTTCGATTGCCGTTGTGACCCTGGTCACCCTGGTGATCACCGCTTTCTACAGGCTCTCACTTCATGCTGCAGGCATAGGAGGATTGCTTTCTCTGGTGGCCTTCATGATTCTGCTGTACAATATAAGCTCGGCGTGGCAACTGATAATTGTGCTGCTGCTGGGCGGGGCAGTGATGTCAGCCAGGATTTACCTCGATGACCACAAGCCGTCAGAAGTATGGTCAGGTCTCTTTATCGGCGCAGGCGTCATGTCCGCTGCCCTTTACCTGCTTCTTAAGTAACTGCCCGATTGCATTTTCAAGCAGAAGGGCACTGTCAGGAAGGTTTGCAACATTTCTGCTATCAAGACTTTTCATGATGCCGGCCAGTTTGAAAATATCCTGCTGCTTCAGTGAAACGAAACCATGGTTGTCGTGGAGATATTCTCCGAGGTACTCCTGTTCGGTCTGTCCGGGTGTAGGAATTATCACTGCTGATCTCCGAAGTGAGACCAGTTCCATTAC
>JALOMM010000116.1 GCA_025455535.1 Bacteroidales bacterium
TCGGGAACCTGGAGGTGACGCTCGGTGGCGCTCCCTACACCGGTTATCCTGCTTTCAGTGCACCTGATGACCTGGCAGTGTCATGCATGAAAGCAGGTTTTGATGTTCTGGTTACTGCCAACAACCACAGCGCTGACCGCAGGGGTGCGGGCATAACGCGGACCATCAGAGTGCTTGACAGCCTCGGCATGCCTCACACCGGAACATGGATGAGCAGCGAAGCCCGCGACACCCTTTCTCCCCTGATGATATCCGGCAACGGTATGAGGATAGCACTTCTCAACTATACTTACGGCACAAATGGCATTACAGTCAACCCTCCCCCTTTAGTGGCTTATATAGATACGCTGCGCATCGCCGCTGATGTGAAAAAGGCAAGGGAGAAAAACGCTGACATGACCATAGTGTTCATACACTGGGGCAATGAATATGATACTCTCCCCTCCCCCGCCCAGAAGAAGACAGCCCAGGCAATCATCCGTGCAGGCGCCGGCATGATAATAGGGTCACATCCTCATGTCATTCAGCCCATGACCTGGCTTCCAGACTCAACAGGAGCGGCACGCCCGGTGGTATGGTCAATGGGCAACTTCGTCTCAAACCAGCGCCGCAGAAGAACAGACGGAGGGGCCATGACAAAATTCGAACTCACCACGACAAACGGTGAGGTGAAAATAACCTCCGCGGGGTACATACTAACATGGGTTTACACTCCTGTAATAAACGGCAAGAAACAATTCCACATACTCCCATGCTCACTCTGCGAGGATAACCCGGATTTTTTTCAGTCACCTTCAGACTATTCAGCGATGAAGTTGTTTGTCAGTGATGCGCGAAGACTGCTTGACGGTTCAGATACCGGTTTCGGCGAACTGATAATTGAGGGTGGCGGATTGATTGAGGCAACCAGGTTGCCGGTAACGGATAATTGATATCTTTGCTTCTAAATATGTACTTTTCATGGAGGGATCGGTATTGCTTCTTGCCGGCACGGCAGTCACATTAGGATTTATACATACACTGATTGGTCCTGACCATTATCTGCCCTTCATTGTTATGGGGGAAGCGAGAGGATGGAATATCCGCAAGACAATGTTCATAACATTCCTGTGCGGACTGGGCCATGTACTCAGTTCTGTGGTTGTTGGCTTCATAGGTATTGCCGCAGGCTTGTCTCTTTCAAAGCTTGAGTTCTTTGAATCATTCAGGGGAAATATCGCAGCATGGGTACTCATTGCTTTCGGCCTGGTCTATATGGTTCTCAGCCTGCGAAGCCTCTACCGCAAAAAGAAACATGCACATGTTCACAGTCACCGTGACGGCGTTGCTCACGAACATGAACATGACCATTTCAGCGGACACTCGCACATACACCTTTCAGACCGCAGGAATCTCACCCCCTGGATCCTCTTCCTGATCTTCGTCCTTGGTCCCTGTGAGCCGTTGATTCCCTTACTCATGTATCCGGCCGCACAGAACAATATAAGTGGCGTCATCCTGGTATCGGTACTCTTCTCCGTTGCCACAATAGCCACGATGATGGCAGTTGTGCTGGCATTCAGGCTTGGGCTGAGCCATATAAACATGAAGCCGGTGGAGAAATATGTCAATGTCATCGCAGGAGCGACCATTGTCATTTCCGGACTGGCGATACAACTCCTCGGACTCTGACAGAGGCAAACCGGACAGACCACCCTCAGACCGCAGGAGGGGCTGACGTTGTTACATATCTCTGATAAACAGAGGATCAAAAAGACAAATAATATTAGTAATTTTGCCAAAATTTCAATTGATGAGTTTCGATTACAATACACAGAGAAAAAGGATGTCCCTGCCAGAGTATGGAAGAAATGTTCTGAAAATGATAGAGCATATCAAGTCCATTGAGGATGCTGAAGAAAGAAACAGGGCAGCCCGCACGGTAATACAGATTATGGGAAACCTGAATCCCAACCTCAGGGATGTGACTGACTTCAGGCACAAGCTGTGGGATCACCTTATGATAATAGCTGACTTTGATCTCTCGGTCGACTCACCATATGCTCCCCCTGACAGGACTAAGCTGAGCGCCAAGCCAAACAGGGTGCCCTATCACAACGGCGAGACCAAATATGCTCACTACGGCCAGATAATACCATCACTGATCGAGGCTGCTGCCGCAATGGATGACGGTGAAGAAAAAGACTATCTTACAACCCTCATCCTGAACCAGATGAAGAAGGATTACCTGACCTGGAATAAGGCACAGGTAGCCGATGAACTTATCATAAGAGACCTCACTGACATTTCCGGAGGACGCCTCAGGGTACCCGAAAACTTCAGGATGGCAGACATCAAGGAATTGCTGGTGCAGCCAAAGAGCAAAACACAGCAGGGCAGGTTTCAGGGAAGACCGCAGGATAAGTATATGGGCAGGTCAGGAAAGCAGGGAAAGAAGAAACACAAAAACGGCCATTGAATACAATGAATATAACTTCGGTAAATACATATGATGCAGCATTGCCAGGGGGTCATTACTCCCAGGCAACAGTGGCTGGCAATGTTATTTTCGTATCAGGTCAGCTGCCTGTCAGACCTCTGGCAGGAGAATCGGTGAAGGACGACATAAGTGAGCAGACATATCAGGCCCTCAGTAATGTTTTGAATATTGTCAAGGCTGCCGGAGGTGATATCACCACCATTGCCAGGACCACCATTTACGCTGTTGATGTAAAACACTGGGAAGAGATAAACAGGGTCTATGCGTCATTTTTCGGCCCTGTCAAGCCGGCCCGTTCGATCATAACCGTAGCAGGGCTACACCATGGATTCCTGGTGGAGATAGAGGCAGTGGCATTCACAATTTGAGATTGACACTTTGTCATGTTTATTATTATGGCCGGTAATTTGTTAAAAGGCCTGTAGTAAAAATCTTTTTATCATGGTGAAAAAGAAGAGTCACGAAGAGAGTCATAACGAACACGTGTCAGGAGATAATCATGCTGAAAATCAGTCGGCTGCAGAGACAGGCGCAACAGAGCCAAAGGCCACCCCGGATGAGGGCTCACCTGCCGGGGAGAGTGCGCAGATTGATGAGCTTACCCGAAAACTGACAGAAATGCAGGACAAATATCTCCGTCTCTCCGCTGAATTTGATAACTACAGAAAGAGAACACTGCGTGAAAAGATTGACATGACCAAATCTGCAGGGGAAGGCGTTCTGGTAACTATACTCCCTGTCATTGACGATTTTGACCGGGCCATGAATTCTTTGCGCGACACGGAAAACTGTACCGCTGTGAAGGAGGGTCTTCAGCTGATCTACATTAAGATAGGAGACTTCCTCAGACAGAACGGCGTCATTGAGATGGAGGTACTTGACAAGCCGTTCAACGCTGACGTGCATGAGGCAGTAACCAACGTGGCTGTCGACGATGAAGCAAAAAAAGGTAAGGTAATCGATGTCATCCAGAAAGGTTACATGCTGAATGAAAAAGTCATCCGCTACCCGAAGGTGGTTGTCGGAGAATAAATAAGTAGTGGCAAGCCATAAGATGTCGAAAAGAGACTATTACGAAATACTGGGAGTAAGCAAAGGGGCCTCCAAAGACGAGATAAAGAAGGCCTACAGAAAGCAGGCTCTTAAATTTCATCCGGACAAGAACCCGGGTAACAAAGAGGCAGAGGAGAAATTCAAGGAAGCTGCTGAGGCTTACGAGGTTCTCAGTAATGATGACAAGAGGGCCCGTTATGATCAGTACGGTCATGCCGGCCTGGGGAATAACATGGGTGGCGGCTTCGGCGGCGGCATGACCATGGAAGACATCTTCTCCTCATTCGGCGATATCTTCGGCGATGCATTCGGCGGTGCCTTCGGCGGCTCACGAAGGGGCGGAGGAAGATCACGGCATGTGAACAAAGGGACCAACCTGAGGGTGAAGGTAAAACTTACCCTTGAGGAGTTTGCCGGTGGCGCAGAGAAGAAAATAAAGGTGGCGAAGTATGTCACCTGCAACACCTGTCACGGCAGCGGTGCAGCCTCTGACAACGACGTGACGACATGCACGGCATGCAAGGGTACAGGCCATACCACAAGGGTTATGAACACCATCCTCGGGCAGATGCAAACCACTGCAGCATGCAATGTATGCGGAGGCGACGGTAAGGTGATAACCAAAAAATGTCATAAGTGCTATGGCGAAGGAATAACCCAGGCTGAGGAGGTGATACCTCTGTCAATCCCTGCAGGGCTTTCCCCGGGGATGCAGCTGTCTGTCTCAGGCAAAGGAAACGCAGCAAGAAGAGGAGGCATGAACGGTGACCTGATCGTCCTTATCGAGGAAGAGCCGCACCCGGAGCTGATACGCGAAGGCAATGACCTGATATACAACCTGTTCATCGGCATTCCAGACGCTATCCTCGGTACTAATGTTGAGGTGCCTACAATTGAAGGAAAGGTGAGGATCAAAATTGACCCGGGAACACAGGGCGGTAAGATACTGCGCCTGAGAGCCAAGGGACTGCCCGACGTAAACGGCTACGGCAGAGGTGACCTGCTCGTGAATGTCAATGTATGGATACCAAAGAGTCTCAGCAGGGAAGAACAAAGGATAATTGAACAGTATCGCAGCTCACCCACATTTGCACCGAAACCGGATGCCGACGACAAGGGGTTCTTCGACAGGGTAAAGAACTACTTTTCCTGATTGCACAAACGTCTCAATCGACGGTTGACCGATGATATCCATTGTTGTCAACCTTTTTTATATATTTGAATTTCGCTTTTCCACACTTAACACAGGAATGATCATGCCCTTGTTTGAAGCACAGAATGTAACCAAGCGCTTTGCCACACAGACAGCCCTTGACGACGTGAGCATAAGTGTTCCGTCACAGAGTATTTACGGCCTTCTCGGGCCTAACGGAGCAGGAAAGACAACCCTGATCCGTATTATCAACCAGATCACCGCACCCGATACAGGCAGGGTGCTCCTTAACGGCCAGCCAATAAGGCCGGAGGATGTTTATAAGATAGGTTACCTGCCCGAAGAACGAGGCCTCTACAAGAAAATGAAGGTCGGTGAGCAAGCCCTCTATCTCGCCCAGCTCAAAGGACTCAGCCGCAGTGAAGCAATGCGCCGCCTGAAGTACTGGTTCAAAAAAATGGAGATTACCGACTGGTGGGATAAAAAGGTTGAAGAGCTGTCAAAAGGAATGCAGCAGAAGGTACAGTTTGTCACGACAGTGCTCCATGAGCCGCAGCTCCTTATCTTCGATGAACCCTTCACCGGATTCGACCCCATAAACGTAAAGATACTTAAGAATGAGATCCTGTTCCTCCGCGAAAGAGGTGCAACAATAATATTCTCAACTCATAACATGGCCTCTGTCGAGGAATTGTGTGACAATATCACACTGATCAATAAGGCGAAAACAATCCTGGAGGGAAGTGTCGATAAAATCCGCAATGAGTGGGCTGAAAATGAATATGAAGTTGTCTTTGAAGGAGATGTGAAACCTGCAGCCAGTGATCATTTCTCGATGATAAGGTCATCATCTGAAGGTGACAGGAGCGTTGTGAGGATCAAATCTGCAGACGGAGGTGACACCAATGAGATAATTAAGACAATGACGGCATCAGGCAGGGTTATCTCTTTCAACCCGGCGCTGCCTTCAATGAATGATATTTTTATCAAGGTTGTTGAAACAAAAAACAGGGAAGCTTCCAATAACTAAGCCATGAATAAGATTTCCAT
>JALOMM010000117.1 GCA_025455535.1 Bacteroidales bacterium
CATTACGCTGCTGATCATATTATAGAAACTTGTCTCTATCCTCGCCTTGGTGCGCTCAAGGTCCTTTTCGGTAAAGCCTTCTGTCTCAAACATGGTATAAGCCTCGAAGATTGCTTTTTCAACATCATTAAGACTTGTTGAGGGGTTGGCGTTAACGCTGACCCTGAAATTGCCTGAGAGCTCTTGTGCGGAGTTTGATACACTGACCGAGGAAGTAAGCTTCTTATCCTTCACGAGAACCTTGTACATCGGAGACTTCTTCCCCTGTCCCAGAAGCTGGGCAAGAATGTCAAGAGCATAGGCATCTTCGGTGTACTGTTCAGGCGTATGATAAACCATGTTATACTGTGGCGCCCTTGCAAAGTTATCCTCGTGAAAAAGCTTCTTCGTCTCGCTGAGAGTCACCTTCACAGGCTCCGGATCAGCCAATTCCTCTCCGGCAGGTATCTCCCCGAAATACTTTTGAATCAGAGCCTTCACCTCTTCAACATCATAATCCCCTGATACAACCAGTGTTGCGTTATTAGGAATATAGAACTTGCTGTGAAAAGCTTTAACATCTTCAACGGTTGCATTTGCCAGGTCTTCCATCTCTCCGATAACATCCCAGCTGTAGGGATGCCCGGCCGGATAAAGATTTTTCAGCAATACATAGTCGGTATGTCCGTAAGGCACATTGTCGACACCCTGTCTCTTTTCATTCTGGACAACGTTCTGCTGAAGGGCAAATGACTGTGGGGTGACTGTATTACTGAGATATCCCATACGGTCTGACTCAAGCCACATTGCCATCTCAAGGGCATTCTTCGGTACAACCTCAAAATAAATTGTCTGGTCATAACTTGTACCTCCGTTAAGGCTGCCTCCTGCCCCTTCAATATATTTGAAGAACTGATCCTCGCCTACATTTTCAGAACGCTGGAACATCATGTGCTCAAACAGATGTGCAAACCCGGTTTTTCCAACCACTTCTCTTCCGGATCCTACATGATAGAGTATCACGAGTGAAGTGATAGGGTCAGATCTGTCTTCATTCAGAACAACTGTCAGTCCGTTGTCGAGCTTATACATTTCGTATGGTATCGACAATTCGGTTTTTTGGCTGCCGGTGCAACTGTACAGAATCGCAACAAAGGCAACAATTAATAATTTTATTGTTCTTTTCATCTCACTTATTATTTCACCAGAACAGGTTCACCCAGTCCTGCTTTCTTCAGTTCATTCAGCTGTGTTTTGGCGTCGCCGGCAACAACATAATACATCCTCGAGGTACTTATATTGTTTATCATGCCGAGCAGGCTGCCGAGTGTCTCAAAACGAAGGGCATTCCCTTTCATCAGTGCTGCTTTTGTAAAGTCAACATATTCCTGTGGAATGGCTTCCCTGTATTTTTCCATTTCTGTCTTGAATATGGTGACCGATTCGAGTGTTGAATTTGTCCTGACCCTTGAAGATGCGGTGAATGAACCAACATTTTTCCCGCCTGAAAAACCGGATCTTGCTCCATAGGTAAATCCTTTTTCTTCCCTGAGGATCAGGTTGAAAATCCCGTTGAAGGAGCCGCCAAGCTTGTAGTTGGCAACTGTGGCTGCGTAAAAGTCGGGATCTGAGCGGGGGATTGATGGTCCGCCTATATTGATAACAGACTGTTTTGCTCCAGGTACATCAACAAAATAGATCTGCGATTTTTCAGGTGCTGCAGGTGCTGTTATTACCGGCAAAGCCACCTCTTTTGGCTGCCACTTCTGGCTCAGTCCTGTAAGCGCGGCTTCAACCCTTGCCTGGTCTAAATCACCTGCTATGAGAAATGTGCTTATAGAGGGTGAAAAGTATTTACTGTAGAAATCCTTGAGATCATCTATTGTAATGGATGAAACTGATTCTTCTGTACCCGAACCATCAAATGCAAGAATAGTATTGCCGTATATCAGTTTGTTGAGATTGCTCGATGCAAGATAATCGGGGCTTGCTGCATTTCTTTTAAGGCTGTTGATTATGCGGCTCTTGGCCAGGGCAAACTGCTCCTCATCCCATCTCGGTTCGAGAAGCATCTCCTCGACAAGTGCAAGGGTCTTTTCAAAGTTTTTGGTAAGGGAGCTGACATTTATGGTGATTTCTTCATCAGAAGATGAAACATAAATTGATGCTCCAAGCAGCCCGATTGCAAGTTCAAGTTCCTCGGGGGTTTTGTTTTTTGTCCCTTCATTCATCAATGCAGCAACCAGGTTGGACAGGCCAGCCTTGTCGGTACTTTCGAACATCCTGCCGCCTCCGATAGATAATCTGTACTGAACGAGCGGGAGTTCACTATGTTTAATACCCATAAGCCTAGTACCGTTTGAAAGTGATCCGGTCCAGGGTTGGGGGATTGTTACCTCAGGATCAGGCCCGATGGCAGGCATTACAGATCGATCAAATTTTGTCGGGGTTTTAACAATCTCTTCCTCAGCAATTGCATCAACCTTCACCTCTGCGGCATTAGCCAGATCTTCTTCGACGATGCCTGCATCTACAGATCCCTCTGCAATAAGGCCGATCTCACCTTTAGGAACAAAACTGGTCTGAATGAAATTCCTGCCCTTAATGTATTTTTCATAAACTGCCTTGATATCATCCATGGTTACAGCCAGGTTGTTTTCGAGGTCAGTGACATAGAATTGCGGATCGCCGGTATTCATTGCGTATTCTGCAAGCGTGAATGCCTTGCCCTGTACGCTCGAAAAACGGCTGATAAAACTTGTCTCGTAACCAGCCTTTATCCTCTGGAGGTCTTCCTGGGTAAAACCATCTGTTTCAAATTTCTGAAGTCCTTCAAAAATAGCTTTTTCAACATCTGTCAGGTTTACGCCCGGGTTTGCTGTTACGGATATTGTAAATGCACCGGCAATCTCCTGTGAACCATTCCTTGCTGAAACACGTGAGGTAAGCTTCTTCTCCTTGACGAGAACAGTATAGAGCGGGGATTTTTTTGTACCCGACAGCAAATCACCCAGAAAATTCAATGCATAAGAATCCTTTGAATATCTCTCCACTGCTGGGAAAACCATTGTAAGCATTGGTGCCCTGGCAAAATTATCCTCGTGATAAAGCTTTACAGTCGACGAAAGTGTCACATTCATCGGCTCTCTCTTTTCGATATTTTCGCCGCGGGGAATTTCACCAAAGTATTTTTCTACCCATGTTTTTACCTCTTCCTTGCTGAAATCACCTGAAATTACCAGGAATGCATTATTGGGCGAATAGTATTTCTTATGGAATGCCTTTACATCTTCAACGGTTGCATTTGCCAGGTCTTCCATCTCCCCGATAACAGTCCAGCTGTATGGGTGTCCTTTCGGATAGAGGTTTTTCAGGATGAGACCGTAATTGAAGCCATATGGTGCGTTATCGACGCTTTCGCGCTTCTCGTTCTGAACCACGTTCTGCTGATTGGCCAGTGCAGCCCTTGTAACAGTATTTTCAAGGTACCCCATACGGTCAGATTCCATCCAGAGCGCCATTTCAAGTGCATTTTTCGGAACCACTTCATAATAGTTTGTCCTGTCCTGGTTAGTGCTGCCGTTGAGTGAACCGCCAGCTCCCTGGATGTTTCTGAAGAACTGGTCTTCACCTACATTCTCCGATTTCTGGAACATCATGTGCTCAAACAGATGTGCGAATCCGGTTTTGCCGGCCGTTTCACGGCTGGAGCCTACATGATAATAAACTGCAACCGATGCTATCGGATCAGATTTGTCCTCGTTGAGGATCACAGTCAGTCCGTTGTCAAGTTCATACTTTTCAAACGGCAATGCAAGCTCATAGCCTGCTTTATTCTGGCACGAAGCGAGAACCGCAAATGCCATAACCAGTAATGTTCTGAAGATGTTTTTCATAGCGTATTATTTGGGATTATCTGATTTGATGAATCAAAGCGCCAATTTAAAACAAAATAACGGAGCAGAATACCCGATTAACATTTCTTCACAATTGATCCCCATCCCCCTCCAGGGGGATGTCAGAGGTTGAGAATAGACTGAGGTGAACAAATTCAAAATTTCTTTGTATCTTATTGCAGTAACACTAAACATAATATATCATGTTCGACCAGTTTGATCCTGCTGACGACAAAATGTTGCAGGTAATTGATAACAACGGCAAGGTCATTGACAAGGAACGGATGCCGCAGCTCTCTGATGATGAGCTGTTAAAGCTCTACCGTGATATGCTCTTTGTCAGGACGCTTGACTTCATGATTGTCTCATATCAGCGCCAGGGACGTGTCTATACTTACCCCCCGAACTACGGTCAGGAAGCAATCGGGGTCGCTGCCGGCGCTGTCATGAGGCATGATGACTGGCTTGTTCCTGCCTTCAGGGAACTGGGAGCTTACCTGGCCAAGGGGGTGACGATGAAGGAGATATTCATGTTTAACATGGGATTCGAGGATGGGATGCGCTTCACCGAAGCCAATCATGTTCTCCCTTTCTCAGTGCCTATCGCCTCACAGCTTCTTCACGCAGCAGGAATAGGCTATGCTGTTAAATACCAGAAAAAGGACGAGGTGACCATTGCCTTCGTGGGCGACGGAGGGACCTCAGAGGGGGACTTCCATGAAGCACTCAACTTTGCTGGGGTATGGAAAGTACCTGTAATATTTGTCGTTCAGAACAACCAGTATGCCATTTCGGTACCGGTGAAAATGCAGACCGCCAGCCTCAACATGGCGATCAAATCAAAAGCTTACGGCATACAGGGTCTAAAGGTGGACGGCAATGACATCTTTGCAATGGTGGCAGCCTTCAGGTATGCACACGAGTATGCCCGCAGGGAACAGCAGGCCGTACTGATAGAGGCCGTCACCTATCGCAAGGGAGCCCATACTACATCAGATGACCCGACGAAATACCGCACTACGGAGGAGGAGAAAGAGTGGGACAGGAAGGACCCGCTGCGCCGCATGAAGCTCTTCCTGGAGAAAAAGAAACTGTGGTCTGATGCTGAGGAAGAGAGGATCACCGAAGAGTATAAGAAGGAGATTGACCGGCAGTTCATGGAGACAGAACAGTCAGTTAAGTATCCGCTTGAGGATGCCTTCAGGTATATGTATGCTGAAATGCCACAGGACCTTCGTGACCAGCAGATCGAACATGAAAAATTCTTACAATGGAAAAACGGACGCAAATGAAAGCAATGAATATTGTCAATGCCATCAATGACGCTCTTGACATTAAGCTGAAGGAGGATAAGAACATCGTTGTCTATGGCGAAGATGCAGGCTTTGAGGGCGGCGTCTTCAGAGTTACTGAGGGATTGCAGAAGAAATATGGTGCTGAACGGGTCTTTGACTCACCGCTGGCAGAGTCAGGCATCGCCGGCACTGCTGTCGGGATGGCCGTTGCAGGCTTGCGCCCTGTTATCGAGATGCAGTTCTGCGGTTTCATCTACCCGGCCTTTAACCAGATTATCTCGCACATAACACGATATCATAACCGGTCCCGCGGACGTTACCGCATGCCGATAGTTATACGCCTTCCTTACGGCGGCGGCATCAATGCCCTGGAACACCACTCTGAGAGCATGGAGGCGATATTCGCACATATCCCGGGACTTAAAGTGGTAGTCCCCTCGACACCCCATGACGCCAAGGGTCTTTTAATATCAGCCATCGAGAGTGATGACCCTGTTCTGTTCCTTGAACCGAAAAGGATTTACCGTGCCATCAAGCAGGAGGTCAGCGAGGAGAAATTCTCTGTGCCCATCGGCAAGGCAAAGGTACTCTCACAGGGCACCGACGTCACTGTGGTAGCTTACGGAGCAATGATCCGCGAAGTGCAGAAGGCTATGGTGATGGCGAAAGAGGCCGGTTACTCTGTCGAGCTGATCGACCTGAGAACCATTTATCCTCTTGACAAGGAGACCATAACGGCATCAGTAAAGAAGACCGGAAGAATTATATTCGTGGGTGAGGAGCCGCGCAGCTTCGGCGTCGGATCGGAGATAATGGCGCTGGCAAACGAGGAGGCGTTCCTTCATCTCGAGGCACCTCCTAAACGGGTGGCGGCATTCGATGTGATAGTCCCCTACCCGCGCGGCGAACATCACTATATGATCACCCCTGAGAAGATCTTTTATGAGATTGAACGAACAGTAAAATTCTGAAGCGATGAGATATATATTCAAATTCCCTGATATAGGTGAGGGCCTCACAGAGGGCATCGTGATTGAATGGTACGTTGACAAGGGCACCGCAGTGAAGGTCGGACAACCGCTTGTCAAGATGGAAACCGACAAGGTTGTGACTGACATTCCATCGCCACGTGAGGGCGTCATAGCCGCACGGTACGGTAAGGTTGGTGAGACGGTTCACGTTGGCGAGACCCTTGTTGAGATAGAGATAGCTGGCGAAGCCGGGGCAGAGGCCAGGGCGCCTGAGACGGAGATGGTGGAGGAGACCGGCGCCGGAGTGGTAGGGACCATAGAGGTAGCATCAAACAACGCCTATCTGCCCGCCAGCGACGAGGGGAGGGAAGTGAAGCCGGCAGCGGAACAAGGCGCTGCACGAAAGGTGCTGGCGACACCTGTGGCAAGGGCTTTGGCACGCGATATGAATATCGATATCAACCTGGTAAAAGGAACAGGTCCTGCCGGCAGGGTGATGAAGAGCGATATACAGAGCTTCCATGCCACAGCAGCATCGGCAAAAGCTACCCCTGCCCTGAGTGTGACGGCACAGGCCGCCGGCGAACTGGTTGAGATTAAACCTATGAGCCAGATACGCAAGTCGATTGCGAAGAACATGCTCCGCTCAAAACAGAG
>JALOMM010000002.1 GCA_025455535.1 Bacteroidales bacterium
AGGTTGACCGATCTCTCCTTATCCTCATAATAGATCATTATGCGGCAGGTATCTTTCAGAAAGTTGATCGGGCCAATCTCGACCTTTTTGATATCCTCAATGCCCGTGCGTTCACGAAGGTCAGCAAGCATCTCTTCACGTTTATCGGGGGTAATGAGGTTTATCTTTTCATACACAATTGATTTTGAGGAGATATGTCTCAGCAGCCATACCTTCTCAAGTCCAAGCACAATAAGGAAAAGAGCCACGTTTGCAAAAAGGATCTCTGCGATGCCGGTCACGGCCGTCAGCGCATTTATCACTGAGATTCCAATGACAAGAAAGAGGTAGGTCATTTCCCTGATCGGCATGGGATTGGTCCTGTACCTTATTATACCGAATATCGCGAACAGTCCCAGGGCGAATCCGATCTGCAGGCTTACGCTCTCAAGGAGATAACAGAGAAGGAATACGACACTCGAGATGAGGATGTACGTGAAGAGATAATCCTTTCTTCTGGTTGAGGTATAGTAGAGCCAGCGCACCAGGAGGAGCACTGATACCATGTTTATCCCGAAACGCAATATCAGTTCAGGCATGGCCTGCATATTAAATAACTCCGTTGTCGATGCTACGCTGAGGTTAAGCAGAACCATTCCTGTCATATTCATTACTGATCTTGTTTAAGAGTAGTATTTTTGGTTTTATATTGTTCTTTTTTGGGATGTTATTCAGCAGTGCCATTCCGGTGCAGTACTTGCTGAAACCTGTGCTTCGCACCCCCATGCTTTTCAGTTTCTGATAGAATAGTGACATGACATTTGATCTATCCCTTTTTATCTCAGCGATGGCCAGAAAGGGCATTTCAACGGCACCTCCCCTGAAATTATGCCAGGAAAGGTTATAATCAACAGTAATTCTCTCCTCATCAGTCAGGTTCACCAGGGTAATCCTGGTAAACCCGGTGTTAATGACCGGCTTCAGCGAAGCAGCATCTGCAGATACCAGTTCCTGAAGAAAACTGCGCGACTGTTCATCTTCCTGAGGATCAGCCTCGTCACTTCTTATACGGGTCTTTGAGGTCCTTCCCTTGTTTGATTTCTCCTTTACCTCGAGGAAAGTCAGGCCGTTAGTCTCATAAGTCCTCATTCTTACCTTATACCTGGTAAGTTTGCCTGTGACATGCTGGTTATAGAAAAGCAGTGAGGGTGTGTCAAAATAGACTGTCTTGTAGTTGAACTCTCTCTGACCTTATCCTCCAGGCTTACCGGGTCAAACCGGGCTATAATATCAGATTGATGGTCTTTAACCATTGTTTAAAAATCATGCAAATATAACTGACTTTCCACTATTCTGGCCAGATGGCTGAACCCTGCCGGGAATCTTATCCTATTCATCGAGTGACACAAACCTCCATCGGGGGGTTGATGATCTGAGGTGCTCCTTTTTAATTATTTCATTGACCTTCCGGATGATTTCCGGGTGTTGGTCAGCGATATTATGTGTCTCCTGCGGATCAGAAATTATGTTATAGAGCTCAAATTCCGTGTTCCCTGCATGCATCTCTTTACGGATCGCCTTCATGTCACCTATTATTACAGCCTGTTGTCCACCGTACTCGGGGAACTCCCAGTAAAGATATTCATGGCTTCCCTGCTTTTTGCCTACCAGTTCAGGAAGAAAACTTAAGCCGTCAATGCTGTCAGGCGGATCAATACCTGCCGCCTCGCACAGTGTTGGCATGACATCCCAGAAGGCAGACATATGTTCTGATGTGCTTCCGGGTTTTATCTTCCCGGGCCAAAGGGCAATCATAGGCACTCTGAGGCCTCCTTCATTTAAAGAGCCTTTTGTATAGCCGCGTTCGCTGCGGAAAGGGTGAGCGCTTGCGAACCACGGAGAATCCGTTCCTGCATTGTACGCCGGGCCGTTGTCACTCGAGAAAATGATCAGGGTGTTTTCATAAATCCCCAGTTCCTTCAGGTGGTCAATGAGCCGGCCTACCTGCTCGTCAAGGTATGAAACCATGGCTGCATAGGTTGCTCTCGGATACCTGACAGGGAAATATCCCTCACCGCCGGTGTAAGGTTCTTCGTCTCCGAATTTACGGACATAATGTTCAACCCATCTCTCCGGGGCCTGCAGTGGCAGGTGGGGAACAGGGGTCGCCCAGTAAAGGAAGAACTTTTCGTTGCTGTTCGCATCGATAAATGAGATCATCTCATCAAACATCAGGTCAGGAGCATAATGGGCCAGTCTGAATTTTTCATAGCCAGACGGGTCATACGGATCAGCTCCGGGGTCCAGCCCGGTATGCGGGGCAAGAGTGTCATTTCCGGTATATATCCTGGCCTGGTTCCTGTAGAGGTGTACAGGGTAATATGTATGTGCCTGTCTCTGGCAGTTATATCCGAAGAAGAAATCAAAGCCCTGTTTGTTTGGTATCCCTTCTGTGTGAGGAGCGCCTAGGCCCCATTTACCAACTGCGCCGGTAGCATATCCGTTTGCCTTGAGCAGGCCGGCTATGGTGACGGTGCCGCTCTCCAGGGGACGCTGCCCCTCAAGTGTAGAGTCTGCCAGCATCGCCCTGTAGTTCCATACCTCTCCCCTCTCCGCCCATTCGTCATTGCCTCTGACCTGTGAGTGTCCCGTATGCAGACCTGTCAGAAGAACGCACCGTGACGGCGCACTGACGGCAGAGCCTGAATAGTGCCTGGTGAAACGCATCCCGTTCTCAGCCATACGGTCTATGTTCGGCGTTTCAATCCTTGTCTGTCCGTAAGGGCCGGTGTCACCGTAGCCAAGATCGTCAGCCAGAATGAATATGATATTGGGTCTTTCCGGATCAGCGACCGTGCAGCAGGTGGTGAGTGCACTAACTAAGGCACTGTTGAACAGGACTACAGCTGTTTTCAACTGGTCAGAATGCATTAAACCATGCCTGAAACTGTTCACCAACCCAGGGAACAGGCTTCATTTCGCCCTGAATAGACCAGATCAGGCTCATCAGCCAGAAGACAAAAAGGATAATAATTCCTACTACCCATATTATCTGACCGAGAATAGGAATTAAATTGAGGAAACTAAGTCCTATCCCAAAAATGATTATTCCAAGATTCTGCCTGATATAATAACTCGCATATTCCTCTTTGTTGCTCATATTTACAATCAGTGCTATCAGCCATCCGATACCGAAGAGATGCGATACTATGGCTTTCATTTTTGCGTCCATTGAGTTTTGTTTTAAGGTTATCCCAAAATTAGGAATTATTAACCGGTAAATTCATGTCACAGTCATTCTCTTTGCTATTTTTGTGCCCTGACATTTTTAACCTGAATGGAATATATAACCAGTCATCTGGGGGAATTTGCCGCTCTGGCAGTGGCGGTTTTCTGGACAATCACTGCACTGGCGTTTGAATCTGCAAGCCGCAAGATAGGTTCACTGACAGTCAACATCATGAGGCTGGTGTTGGCTTTTCTATTTATCGGACTGTTCACACTCTTCAGCCGCGGCCACTTTCTGCCTGTCGATGCCTCCCGTCATAACTGGATCTGGCTGGCTGTCTCCGGAATAATAGGTCTTGTCCTGGGCGATTACTATCTTTTCAGGTCATACGCTCTGATAGGTTCCAGGTTTGCCATGCTGATAATGACGCTTGTTCCTCCCCTGGCAGCCTTCTTCGGATACATTATCCTTGGAGAATCGCTCGAGGTGATACAACTGACAGGTATGGCCGTGGTCATTTCAGGTATCATCATGGCCATCTTCAACAGGCCGGTAAAAGGCGAAAGGCTTTCCATCAAGATTGCTCCTGCAGGAGTGGTATTTGCATTTATAGGTGCCTTCGGTCAGGCACTGGGGCTGGTGCTGAGCAAATATGGCATGGAAGGCTACGATCCGTTTGCCTCGACACATATAAGGGTCATCGCGGGTGTAGCAGGTTATTCACTGATAATCACTCTTATGAGACGCTGGCGCCAGGCAGGGGAATCACTCCGGAACACGCCGGCGATGAAAGCTCTCGCGCTGGGAGCATTTTTCGGTCCGTTCCTCGGCATCTCATTCTCACTGCTCTCGGTAAGACACACTGAGACAGGGATAGCATCAACGATTATGTCTATCGTGCCGATTTTGATCATTGCACCCTCAGTCTGGCTTAACAAGGAGAAGATCACTGCAGCCGAGGTGACAGGCGCAGTAATAAGCGTCGCAGGTATCGCTCTTTTCTTTATCTGATTGAGGTCACACTTTTCTGAGCTTCCATTTTCCCCTTCTGAAAACCAGCCAGGCTGTCACTGTCAGCAGTGTCTCGCTGAATACAATGGCATAATATACGCCGAACTGATCCAGTCCGAGCGGTAATGCCAGGAGCCACGCGAGAGGTATCTCGACCATCCAGAACACAAAAAGGAATATTTTTGTAGGGGTAAAGGTGTCGCCTGCACCGTTAATAGCGCCTATCATTACCATCCCCAGAGCGTATGAGACGAATCCTGCACTTACAATGCGGAGGGCAGGTATCCCCTCAGCAATGACATCCGGGTCATCAATAAAGAACCGGATGAATGGTTCAGGCCAAAGGACAAGAATAAGGCCTATGAGCCCCATAAGGACGGAGTTTACCCAGCCTGCCTGCCATGCGGCTTTTTCTGCCCTGTCAGGTTTCCCTGCCCCAAGATTCTGACCCACAAGCGTCGATGATGCATTACTTATACCTGCTGAGGGCAGCAGTGCAAAGATCACAATACGGATTGCGATAGTATACCCCGCAATGGCCGTGCTTCCGAACACGGATATAATTCTCACCATGAATATCCAGCTTGTGGTGCCGATGAGATTTTGTCCTATGCCTCCCAGTGCAAGCCTGAAAAGCTTGACAATAATAACCGGATCAGGCACCAGATGTCTTAAACGGAGCTTCACCCTTTTATGCCCCCGGAAGAGTATTATTAACTGCCACACTACGGCAACGCCTCTTCCTGTAGCTGTTGCAACAGCGGCACCTTCTATGCCCATCTCCGGGAATGGTCCCCAACCGAAAATGAGGCAGGGATCAAGAATGATATTCAGGATGTTGCCCAGCCAGAGTACTTTCATTGCCGTAGCCGCATCACCTGAACTTCTGAATACGCTGTTGATGATGAATAGCAGCATTATGACGGTGTTGGTGCCGAACATAATCGCGGTATACCCTGACAGTTCGCTTACCATAGTAGATGAGGCTCCCATCAGGGAGAGGATTTCACCTGCAAAATGGTACCCCGCTACTGCCAGCACTGATGAGACAAGTATACCTGCAACTATTGCCTGGAAAGCTGTACGTGAGGCCTGCTCAGGGTCCTTCTCTCCAATTCTTCTTGACACCAGCGATGTAGTGGCAGTGGCCAGCCCCATACCTATGGCATAGATGATGGTTATTACTGATTCGGTGAGGCCTACCGTGGCAACGGCTTCAGTACCCAGGCGGGAGACGAAGAAGATGTCAACCACGGCAAAGACCGACTCCATGAGCATCTCAAGTACCATCGGCACTGAGAGGAGAATAATGGCTCTCTGAAGCGGTATCTCGGTAAAATCCTGGTCACTTCCTTTTAATGATGCCAGAAGATCCCTGAAAAGCTCCCTGATTCTATTTTTCTTTAAAAAATACACTAATTGCTCTTTTCACCTCTTAATCCGCTGACCACGATTTCCAGCAGTTTGCCATCCGGGTCTTCGGCGTATTCCCAGAACATCACTCCTGCCAGACCCATGTCTTTAACCCATTTCATTTTCGCAGCGAGAGAGATCTCATCGTCATAGGAAATGAATACGGAATCTCTTTCATTCCAGAGAAACGGCGAACAGGCAGAGGAATCATATATCCTGACGAAAGCAGTATCTGCGATGGCTTTCATGACGTCGATATAAGGGATAAACTGTCCTGTTGTCCTCGCTTCACGGTAGAGCCCGTTGTTGACCGGCTCCGCACCACGCCATATACGTCCGTAGAACGGAACACCGATATTCAGTTTTGAAGGGCTCACCCCTGCCTCAAGATGCATTGTGACACTTCTCTCGGTGGCATCGCCGAAGGGTGAATCCCACTCTGACAAAAACAGATTTGAGTGATGCCCTGTCTGCGAGGTCAGTCCGTTGTGAAGGTCATAGCTCATAATATTAATAAAGTCAAGATATTGCGATGCCTCCCCAAGCCTTGTGTTGGCTATGTATGCAGAATCTCCTCCGGTAGCAATGGTAAGAAGATAGGGCATTTCCCTTCGCTGCTCCCTTGCAAGTGAGTCGATATGTACCCTGACAGCTTCAAGCAGGAGGGTGAAGTTCTCAATGTCTTCAGGTCTGTGTATGTTGCCTGCACCCACCTGGTTGGGATATTCCCAGTCGAGATCAATACCGTCAATCCCTGTTGCAAGGATGAACTCAGCCGCGCTTTTTGCAAAGCTGGTACGGGATGAGTCGGTGAGAGCGGCATCGGAAAAATTCCCGGACCATCCCCATCCTCCAACGGAGACAAGGACTCTGAGGTCGGGATTAACCTTTTTGAGGTCGTTTAGTTTCCTGATATCGTCTATGTTCCTCCCTGTATCATCTATCCGTGCGGTATCAAACGATACCCTTCCGTCAATGATATTTGCAAATGCGTAGTTAATATGTGTGAGTTTCGTGGCATCAATTTTCGATATGTCGAAACCCCTGTAGCCCGCTACATATCCCACGATCATATACTCTTTTACCGCTTCCTGTCTGCCGCAGGAACAAAGACACAGTAAGCCGGCAGCAAGCACAGTTAAACCTGCAATTCTCATTTTTATCCCTATGATTGGTTCAGATGGCAATTTATAAAAGTTTGTACAATAAAATTACAGTCCCGCCTCAAGGTAATATCGGGTTTCTTTATCCGTTATATTTGAGCAATAATTCAAGGCTTTTAAAATGAAGAGAGAAGAATTTGATGCAAGGGTTGAACTGCTTTTTAAGGAGCATAAACAGCTTATTGACCGTCAGAATATCAAGCAGTCAGGTGGAAACGGAATATATGACAGGTATCTTTATCCTGTCCTGACCCGTGACCACACTCCGCTGTTCTGGAGGTATGACCTTGATTACAACACCAACCCCCACCTGATGACACGGCTGGGGATCAACACAACCTTCAACGCAGGGGCAATTAAGCTAAACGGCAAATACTGTCTGGCGGTCAGGACGGAGGGATTCGATGTCAAGTCATTCTTCGCTGTGGCAGAGAGCCCTAACGGAATTGATCAGTGGAGGTTTCGTGATCATCCTATTGTGATGCCGGTGACTGGTGATCCTGAAATGAATGTTTATGACATCAGGCTGACACAGCATGAGGATGGATGGATCTATGGACTGTTCTGTGCAGAGCGGAAAGACCTCAGCAAGCCTGATGACTCGTCTGCCGCTCTGGCAAGCTGCGGCATTGCACGAACCAGGGACCTTGACAGGTGGGAAAGGCTTGATGACCTTGTCTCAACAGCTGCGCAGCAGAGGAACTGTGTCCTTCATCCCGAATTCGTAAAAGGAAGGTACATGATCTATACGAGACCCCAATCCGGATTCATCGAGACCGGAGACAGCGGCATCAGTGCAGGTTTCTGCGACAGCATGGAGCATGCCGTCCTTGGCGAGGAGATACTTGTTGATGCAAGAAAATACCATACCGTCAGAGAGGTCAAGAACGGACAGGGACCTTCCCCTCTGAAGACCGAACACGGATGGATACACCTGGCGCATGGTGTGAGGCGGACAGCGGCAGGACTCAGGTACACCCTTTATCTCTTTCTTACGGCTCTGGATGAGCCCTGGAGAGTGATCAGAAGACCTTCAGGACATTTCATCGAACCCCTTGATGAAGAGCGTGTCGGTGATGTGTCAAATGTGGTCTTCAGTAACGGCTGGATAGCCGATGATGATGGCACAGTATTTGTTTACTATGCTTCTTCAGATACAAGAATGCACGTGGCTGCCACAACAATGGAAAAACTGATTGATTATGTACTGAATACTCCCGAGGATGCGGGACGTACTCAACTGTGTGCTGCACAGAGGGATCAGATGATTGAAAAAAATCTGAAAATTCTTTCCCTGAAGTATCCGAATATCAAATTTTGATTTAAGTTTGCGCCTCAATATCGGGGCATCAGTTTTATGCTCATAAAATGACCGGTGAATAACTCAGGTTTATATGATGTATAATATTGATAATCAGATATTAACTTATGGCATGGCCGTGTTAATATCTTTTGCCCCGGAGGAATACGACAGATACAGCATTATTTATCTTAGACAAAAATTTTGTAACATTTATTAATAACCAAATAGCAGTAATTAAAAACCAGAAAAAAGGTAAGTTTCATTTACCGAAGTATGAACGCTAACAGAAAAGAGGCTACGGTTGCTCATGTTGAGAACCGCCTCATGGGCTGCTCCTCGGAAGAGGAGCCTGGCGCGGGTACCATGATCTTCCCGCAGATCGGATCCCTCGATCAATTAGTTAGCAACCGGAGTTCGGAATTCATACGCCGCTACTTCCCCCTAACCAACACTGATTCATGGAATGACTGGAGATGGCAGTTACGTAACTCCTTTACTTCAGCCGAGGCACTGTCTCGAGTCATGAGACTGACTGATGACGAGACACATGCGCTCAACAGTCTGAAGAACAGGTTACCGCTCAGGATAACCCCCTACTATCTCTCGCTTATTTACGATGCGGCACCGGAGAGTGCCTTGCGCCGGACAATGATACCTTCCGTCAGTGAACTGACAATCACTGATGCCGAGAAGGCCGACCCGCTCGATGAGATGGGAAGCAGTCCTGTGCCTGGCATTGTTCACCGTTATCCTGACAGGGCACTGTTTACCGTGACCCAGTTCTGCTCATCCTACTGCAGGTATTGTACCAGGTCGCACTCTGTCGGCAAGCTGGGGCATCTTACCAGGGGTGAATGGGACAGAGCGTTCAGGTACCTCGCCGAACATACCGAAGTCCGTGACGTGATTATCAGCGGCGGTGACCCGCTGACGATGAATGACGACAAGCTCGAATACCTGCTCTCGAGTCTGAGGGCCATCAAACATATTGAAATTCTCAGGATAGGCACGAAAGTGCCGGTGGTGCTGCCGCAGCGCATAACACCCAAGCTGGTGGCTATGCTCCGCAAATATCACCCCCTCTTCATGAGTCTCCATTTCACACATCCCGATGAGATAACACCTGAGACCGCAAAGGCCTGCGAGATGCTCGCCGATGGCGGTATGCCGCTTGGCAGCCAGACGGTCCTTCTCAGCGGCATCAATGATGATCCGGCAGTAATGAAGAGCCTAATGCATAACCTGCTGAAGATCAGGGTCAGACCTTATTATCTCTACCAGTGTGATCTTATACCGGGGTCAAGTCATTTCAGGACCTCTATTGAGAAGGGTATTGAGATTATTGAGAACCTGAGAGGACATACAAGCGGCTATGCCGTACCACAGTTTGTCGTTGACGCCCCCGGCGGAGGCGGCAAGATACCTATACTTCCGAATTATGTGGTCGAAAGCGGACCTGAGAAATGGGTGCTCAGAAACTATAAAAGGAAGCAATACACATACCCCAATAAAAAGTAACTGAGGGATGACAATCGGGCTTACGTATGACCTTCGTTCGTGGTACCTCGAACGCGGTTATACTATGGAGGAAACGGCAGAGTTTGACAAGGAAGATACGGTAGCAGCCCTCGAAGATGTGCTGGCAAGGCTCGGATACCGGACTGAACGGATCGGCAACATCTTTGAGCTGGTTGATAAACTCGCTGCCGGTCGCAGATGGGACATGGTTTTCAATATCACAGAAGGGCTGTACGGTGACGGACGTGAGTCTGTCGTCCCTGCGTTGCTTGACCAGTACAGGATACCTTATGTTTTCAGCGGACCGGTTGTCATGGGCATCTCCCTTAATAAATACTATGCCAGGCTTGTGGCTGAGGCGGCAGGAGTGCCCGTTAGCCCGGGTATCCTGGTCTCATCGGCTGACGATATTCCACTGGCAGCGTCCCTTACATATCCCCTCTTCGTTAAGCCTGTTGCAGAAGGTACCGGGAAAGGCATAACTGAGAGAAGCATCGTCAGAGATACCCTTTCTCTCAAAGACCTGGCAATTGAGCTCCTTCAGAGGTTCAGCCAGCCTGTCCTGGTCGAGGAGTATCTTCCCGGGAGGGAGTTCACCGTCGGTGTTACTGGCAGTGGAGCAGAGGCAAGGGTTGTAGGCGGAATGGAGGTGATATGCAAGGACAACCTGCCCTATTCAGTTGAGGTAAAGGAGAATTACCAGGATATAGTGCAGTACAGGACCATTGATGAAAGCTACAGGGATGAATGCAACGCTGTTGCACTGGCGGCCTGGCGTGCACTGAGCGCCGTTGACGCCGGCCGTGTAGACCTGAGGGCTGACAGGCACGGGAAGATATGTTTCATTGAAGCCAACCCGCTGGCAGGTCTCAACCCGGTGCACTCCGACCTTCCCATCCTTTCGCGAATGAGCGGTGTTGAATATGATACACTTCTTGAGATGATAATAACCTCTGCCAAAAGACGTTACGGACTTAAATAATAATGAAAGAGTGTCTTATAATCTATAACGAGCCCTCAGCTGACGCCCTGCCTGATGAGCTTGATGTGCTCGACCAGGTAAATTTTATCGGAGAAACCCTGCAGACACTGGGGTACGATGTATCGCGCCGGGGTATAACTGATGATTTCTTTCATGAAATATCTGAAATTGCAGGCAGCAGGTATGAGTTTGTATTTAATCTTGTTGAATCAGTGGGAAAGAAGGCGGAGATCCTTTATTTTATCCCGGCATTGCTCAACATGCATCATATTCCCTATACCGGATGTCCGCTTGAGGCAACCTTTATTACCGGCAGCAAGGTGCTGGCCCGCCAGATAATGAAAGCCGGAGGGATACCAGTTGCGGGCGGATACAAGGTTTCAGAGGCTGACAGGCTTACGCCGGGAAGGAAATACATTCTCAAGCCCGTGTGGGAAGACGGTTCGCTGGGAATTACTGAGGAATCTGTATTTACCTTTGACGGTACCGTGCCCGAAATAGTCAGGGAAAAGAATGACAGGCACTGGTTTATTGAGGATTTCATTGACGGGAGAGAGTTTAACGTGAGTGTCATGTCAGGGCCAGGCGGACCGGAGGTCCTCCCCCCTGCCGAGATGCTTTTTCACGATTACCCCGGAGACATTCCCCGTATTGTCAGTTATAAGGCGAAATGGGTTGAGGGGACCTTTCAGTATGAGAACAGCAAGCGTAACTTCCCGGGAGACCTCAGTGAGAGACTGATGAACAATATCAATGAAGCAGTGCTGGGGTGCTGGAAAACTTTCGGACTGAAGGGATACGCCCGTGTCGACATGCGGGTGGATGAAAAAGATAATGTATTTGTCCTGGAAGCCAACGCCAACCCCTGCATCTCGCCTGACAGCGGTTTTATCTCAGCAGGATTGCATGCAGGTTATACCCACGCGGAGATTATCAGCCGCATCATCAATGACCTTAATAAATAATTCCGATGGCCGAAATTTCATTCGATATTACAGCTGATGACCGTCCCGTCCTTGAAGCAATCCTAAAATCTTCAGGCTATTTCTATGATTTTGAGGTTGATGTAGCTCTCTCACTGGCAGATGAGACTATAGAAAAAGGGCAGGAAAAAAGCGGCTACTACTGGATTCGTCTCATTGAAGATGGTAAAGTCATTGGTTTTGCCAATTTCGGACCCAATCCGTCATCGGTGCATTCCTACGATCTTTACTGGATTGCAATAATGGAGGAGCACAGGCAGAAACGGTACGGATCACTGATCCTTAAGAATGCTGAAGAGAGGATCAGGGCTCTCGGCGGGAAGATAGTATGGATAGAGACATCAGGCCGCCCTCTCTATGAACCCACAAGAGGGTTCTACCTGAGGAACGGCTATGAGCTGGAGGCCACATTGCGTGATTTTTATGGCCCTGCTGATGCAAAACTGGTATACAGGAAAGAGTTATGAAGGGTCTATGGACAGTTTACTGCTAGCCCTGCAATGGATGTAAAGATTGAAGCGAGCTGGAAGGATAAGCTCTCTGCAGAGTTTGAGAAGGAGTATTTTGTGTCGCTGACAAAGTTTGTAAGGGAGGAATACAAGACACGCCAGGTCTTTCCGCCGGCAAACAAGATATTCAATGCCTTCGATCTTTGTCCTTTTGACAGTGTCAAGGCTGTAATAATTGGCCAGGACCCGTATCATAATACCGGCCAGGCTCACGGACTTTGTTTTTCCGTGACCGATGGCACAGAGTTTCCTCCCAGCCTGGTCAATATCTTCAAAGAGCTTAACCGTGACCTTGGCATTCCGGTACCTCTTTCAGGAAGCCTTGAGCGCTGGGCAAGGCAGGGAGTGCTGCTTCTGAATGCCATCCTTACGGTCAGGGCACACCAGGCTCTGTCACATCAGAACAAAGGCTGGGAAAAATTCACTGACGCTGCAATTAATGCCCTTAACCGTGACAGGGACGGGATAGTCTTCATGCTCTGGGGCAACTACGCTCTTCAGAAGGGAGCTGCGATAGACACATCGCGCCACCTGGTGCTCAAGACGGTCCATCCCTCTCCCCTGTCGGCCAGCAGAGGCTTCTTCGGGTGTTCGCACTTCAGCATGTGCAATGAATGGCTCAGTTCAAAAGGGATGACGCCGATATCCTGGCAGTCATGACTGCAGTCCCCTCCTGATAACTTTCTCCACCTCCTCCCATGGCTCAAAGCCCAGAGACATCCTTATCATCCCCGGCTCAGGATATTTGGCCCCCCATACTGCCTCAACGGGCATCAGTATCGTATGAGAATCGCCCAGGGTTGGGATAAGCCTTATTTCAGGATAAACGGCAGCGATGAACCTGTCGCGTCTCGACCTCTTCCCTTCAGCATTGTCGCCCTTCAGGTCGAAGGTGACCATTGCGCCATACCCTTTACCTCCTGTCAGTGCCCGGGCTGCCTCATGAGTGGGGTGTGTCGCAAGCCCCGGATAAAGCACGCTGCCTACTTCATCTGAAGAGCTCAGCAATGCAGCCACACCGGAAGCGTTATGGCACTGCCGCGTGAAGCGCAGGTCGAATGAGGCCAGTTGTGTCTGTAACCTGTAGGCGTCGTCAGGTGAGAGCATATGACCTACATACTTACGGTATTCTATCGCGCTCTTCATCAGCGTTGTGTCGTTGCCGCATAAGACTCCGGCAGTGAGGTTGCCGTGACCGGAGAGATATTTTGTTGCGCTGTGAATGACAATATCGGCACCTTCATCCAGTGGCTTCCACAGTAGAGGTGTGGCAAAGGTGTTGTCAACAAGAACGCGTGCTCCGTAGTGCCTCGCAAGGGCTATAATCCTCCTCCCTTCAGCCACCATCAGCAGCGGGTTGGAGATAGTCTCGAAGTACAGAATCTCCGGACGCGTATCGTCCAGGGTCTTCTCGAGAAGCTCATAGTCATAGCTGTTGCCTGACGGCCTGAAGAAGTCAATCTGCAGGCCCCTTCTCTTTTCAAGAACACTGCTTATGTAAGAGAGTGTGCCTCCGTATATCTCAGAGAAGAAAAGCCATCTGCTCTCTTTGCCTGCCTCCTGGAAGATTGACAAGGCTATATCTATGGCCGACATCCCTGACTGGGCAAGAAGAGCCCAGGCCGAACCCTCCGTTGCCATTACAGCCTCCTCGGCGGCAACCACCGTCGGGTTGCGGTAACGGGAGTAAATATATAGCTCAGGCTCTCTCTCGTGATCAATCTCGGCGGCAAAGGCATCAGATGTTGTGCCGGCTGACGGGAGTTCGAAGCCGGCGTCACGATATACCGGCGTCCTGGCGCTGTTTATCTCTTTCTTTTTCATATGTGTCGTTGAAATTTTCAAGTATAGATTCCCTGATATTAATCGGGGAAAAGTCATCGTAAAAGAGAACCCTGTCGGCAGCAACACCGGTAAAAAAGACAATGGCAGCGGCAAGGCTGGTAGCTTCGCTTCCGGGGTACAACAGCATGAAGGCGGCGGGAAGGGAGAGCGCACGGTAGTAATAAAGAAAACGGATCAGCGGTTCTTTTTCTGATGACCTGTATCTCATGACCACTGACAGTGCTGCCAGCAATGAGAAGAGAAGAAAAAGTGTATTCGGTGTAATAAACCATGATGTAACAAAAACAGCTGAGAAGAATGACTGTCCGGTATGGAGTTTAAGCCTGTAAGACCGGTCTGAGGCAAAATAGACCATGTCTACCGAGATAAGGGTCAGCAATGAGACTGATGCCAAAAGCACTGTGTTAATTATCCCCGGAAGGAACCAGTTGACGGCAGCCATCGCTGACAATGCCGTCACTAACAGTATTTCACGGCTCAGGGGTGATGAAATAACGTTCAGTGGTGCCCGCCATGCTCTCAGGGGAAGGCCCAGGTGGGCAAAAGAGATCAGTACTGCGCCGGCCATAAGTATGGCCGGCAGTCCTGCCCCCGGGACATCTGCCTTTAGTGCTGAAGCTAACAGCAATGATGAAGCTGAAATAACCATTAAAGAAAAAAGTATGAGGCTCCATTCCTTCATAACCCTGTTTTCAGCGACCGGTGTGTCAGGAATCACCTCATCGTCTTCAGCCGGTATTATCACCGGGCTGTTGGCATCGGGTACCCCTTTCAGGATGAAGGAAGGCCCTATCCCTGTCTCAGGGAACCATGCCACTCCAACAGGGGGAAACTCATCCTTTGTGGCCATTCTGAGTGCTCCGGTAGGACATGCTGATGTACACGCTGTCTCAACACCTTCAGAGACTCTCCCGAAGCAATACTGACACTTCTCGATATAACCTTTTGCCGGGTTGATCCTGGGAGCGTCATAAGGGCATCTCCATGTGCAGTAGCGACAACCCATGCATTTATCCTTATCGTACAGGATAGTTCCGGAGATGTCTTTTGAATAGGCATTTACAGGACATCCTTCGAGGCACTCCGGTTTCTCGCAGTGGTTGCATGCCAGGGAGAGGCTGTACACGCTGAAGGGAGGCAGCGTCTCATCGTTCCACCCGTATAGAGACCTCGTACCAGGCTGAAGCCCGTTCTCAAGGGTGCAGGCAGCGTTGCAGGCGTTGCACCGCACACAGAGTGCCGCATCAAATTCGAATCCTCTTCTCATGCTGATTCTTTTTCTGCTCCGACCCTTGTATTATGAAAGGCTGCGCCATAACCCATATCTGTTTCCGCCGGGGTTATCAGGTCATTGACCCCTCCCCCTTCGTCAAGCCATATGCCGTTGGGAAATACCAAACTTCCCTTCTTCGTCCTTGCCGTCACTCTCACCTTGCCTGTTACTTCGCCGCTGGAGTTATATACTCTGATCCTGTCTCCACTCCTGATACCCAGCCTGCGCGCGTCTGACGGCGACATTTCCCATGCCGGCGGTTCGACCACACCTCTGATAACCTCAAGGTTGCCGAACTGCGAGTGTATCCGTGACGCAATGTTGGGTGTCATCAGCCTGAAAGGGAGGTCCGTTTCACCGAAGTCATCAGGAGGCGTATATGAAGGTAATGGATTCACTCCCCAAAGCTTCTCAGCAGTCTCTGAAAAAAGCTCGATCATTCCGGAAGGGGTGGTGAAGTCCCTTTCACGGAAAGCGGTCTGCTCAGCCTGGTCTGGTATTACAGGTGCCCTGAAGAGCTCTTCGCGGGAAAAACCCCCGGTCCCGCTGATGCGGTTAAGAAGCCATTCATCATACGCCGCGGGAGAGATTATCGCAGCTTCCATGTTCATTCTGCGGGCAAGCTCAAAATATATCTCACTCTCAGGCTTTACCTCACCCGGAGGATCAATTACAGCAGGCTTATACTGAACGTAAGGATGCCAGTATGAGCTGACTACATCTGCCTGTTCGAAAAGCCCCTTCGCAGGAAGTATAATGTCGGCCATTGCTGCTGTATCAGTAATAAACTGATCGACAACGACTTTAAATGGAACAGAGTGCAAGGCTCTCTTCACCTCCTTGCTTCCGGGAAGCTGTGTAACCGGGTTGCCTCTTTCAATCCATGCGACCTCTATCCCAGGCTCCCTCAGGGAGAAGAAATCAGTGCCGAACTTCGCCATGGATATCTCTCTTCTGAAGGGTTTATCGAGCTCATGATCTGGATAATAGCACAACGGTTCTTTTACTGCGTCGAAAATATATCCCTGTAGGTTGGCATAATTGAATCCGCATCCTTTCCGTCCAATCATACCAGTAATTACCGGTATCGACAGGATGGAACGGATGGTCTGTCCGCCGTTTGTATATCTCTGCAGTCCGAAACCGGCCACAATCGTTACAGCCCTGCTCTGCCCTATCATCAGGGCCAGCTGTTCTATATTTTCGGCGGGGATGCCGGTTATCTTAGCTGCCTGCTCCGGTGAAATCTCAAGTGAGGCAGCAAATTTTTCAAATCCGGACACATATTTGTCAATGAATTCATGATCGGCAAGACCCTTATCGATAATCAGTTTCGCAACCGCCAGTGCAAGTGCCGCATCGGTTCCGGGATAAGGCCTTACAAGGATGTCAGCCTTGTCAGCTGTCGGCGTTCTTCTCGGGTCGATGACCACCAGCTTCGCCCCGTTCTTTTTCGCAATGTCTACGTGGATCATCTCCTGGACATTTGTCTCGGCAGGATTCTTTCCCCACATTATTATAAGCTGTGCATTTGCCAGGTCCCAGGGAACATTATGCCTTACATCCCCGAGGGTAAGCCTGACAGCCTCAAGCCCGGCAGGCCAGCACAGGTTGCCGTATGTCGTGGTGGCTCCCCCGAAAGTCTTCCAGAAGAGAGAGGCGATGTCATTACTCAATCCGGAGTGCCCGCTCCCCTTATAGAAGAGAACTGAATGAGGCCCGTGTTTCTCCCTTGCCTCAAGGAGCTTTTGGGAGATAGTCGAGAAAGCCTCCTCCCAGGATATCCGGATAAAGGCACCCTTTTCGGTTCGTTTATGAGGATAAAGGATTCTTGACGGTGAGAACTCCCGTTCGAGGTAGGAAAGGCCTTTTATACAGGGACCCTCCGGAGTGGCCAGATTGTCACGGTATGGCAATATCCGCTTAACCTTTCCATCTTCGGTAAATACCCTGAATGAACAGGTACTGTAGCAGTTGCGCGGACATGCGGTAATAAATTCCTTCATCCGATCTGCTTTAAATCTTATAACGGACCCTCAAGGATGGTTCTTATTTTCAGAATGTGATTAACCGGATCTGTTATTGTGATCTCATATGTCACTTTATCCTGGCCAATATATGTCAGATAGGTGAAATCAACAGCTGGCGTTGAATACTCAATACCTGAAATAGTCAGAGAAATGTCAGCTGCTTCCCGGTAGGCAATGTCAAACCTGTGGTAACCGGAGTATGCTCCCGGACTGATGGTGCCGAAGTTATGCTCTGTTTCCGCATAGGCAGGATTATCAGAGGTTATGATGACCACATTATCGAACCGCTCTGCCGTCTTGTTGAATATGCGCACATCAGTAGGACCCTTGGGCTCCATTTCGGTCTTCTTGCATGAGACAACTGCAGTTAAGACACAAAGAAAAAGGAGTAGTTTCTTCATAGTCAGATATCTTTCTCACTTATCTGACCGAAAAGATAATAAAATAGTTGCAACAGGCTATATCTTTTCTATGCATTCCTCTTTTACCCACCCTTTGTTGCCGTCAGGCAGTCTCACCTCGGTGAAGGCACCAAGTTCCTCTTCTACTGTAACAGTTGTCCCGGCATGGATGACGAAAAGCTCATTTCCTCCGTCACCGGGGGCGCTCTTGCCCGTCACAATGCTGCATGTGACAACAGCCTTCCTGTTATGGCTGACCAGTGAATTATTCCTGATGGCAAGGGAAAGCATTATCAGTGAAAGAATTAAGCTGCTCAGGGCAAGCCAGAATGAGAGAAGTCTTCCCCCTGCGGCAGACCTGGTAAGAAAGATCAGGACAAAGAGAAGCGAAACAACAAAAAGAGCCAGCGACAAGACAGCCCAGGTATTTGTTGATGCCAGCAGCGAGAAGAAATCGAACCACCTGACAAAGAACAGTTCGGGCAGGGTCTCGAACTTGTCTGTCACCCTGCTGCGTGCCACCTGAAGATTGTAATTAATGTCCTCGTCGGCAGGAGATATCAGCCGGGCCCGTTCATAAAAGAGAAT
>JALOMM010000118.1 GCA_025455535.1 Bacteroidales bacterium
GAAAGAATGGTCTCCGGCTCTTCTTCAAGTCTGATTTTCAATTCAATAGTATACGTTTGTACAACAGCTCCCTCTGCTACCTTCATATAGCTGATAAACATCGAGCCTTCGCCGGAGCTGCAGCCGAAGACGTCGACATTCTTGACTGAAGTGTTGACTACCACAGACTTACTGCGATATTTGGCAATGATTTCAAGCTTCTCCTTGATCTTCTGTGCTTCCTCGAACTTCAGCTCCCTGGCATATTGCCTCATCAGAGATTCAAGATGGTGTGTTACGGAGCTTACATCACCCCTGATAATCTGTCTGATACGTTCAATCTGCGCATTATGCTCCTCCTCCGTCACCAGGCCTATGCACGGAGCCTTGCAGTTGCCTATATGGTACTCGAGACAGACCCTGAACTTACCCTCTTCAATTGACTTCTTATTCAGCGGGAGGGAGCAGGTCCTGATCTGGAAGAGCTGCCTGATGAGCCCCAGCAGTGTCCTTACAGCCGGCACGGATGTGTAGGGTCCGTGATATGAGGAGCCGTCAGCAATAACCTTCCTTGTTAGAAAGACCCGCGGAAAGTGCTCGTTTTTTATGCATATCCACGGATAGGTCTTGTCATCCTTAAGGAGGATATTATATCTTGGCTGATGCTTCTTTATAAGGCTGTTCTCCAGAAGAAGAGCCTCCGACTCATTGTCTACAACAATATGGTTGAGCCCCGCTGCGCGTGAGAGCATCACCTGTGTTTTGCCTGACTGGTTCTTTGAAAAGTAGGAGGCAACGCGTTTCCTCAGGCTGCGGGCTTTGCCTACATAAAGAATTGTTCCTGAAGAGTCTACAAACTGGTAAACGCCAGGGCTGTCAGGGAGGGATGAGACAGTAGACCTTATTGATTCGTTGCTCTTCAACCAGTTAATATTGAGGAGATTATTAATACTTTTATCACAGAGTGTCACAGAGTTACGGCAGGAGTATCACTGCTTCATTTTCCGGAGCCGGTGCTGTGTTGCTCTGTAATAACTCAGTGTAAATCTGTGGTTAAAGATACCTAATCAAATAAACAGTGGTACGTGGGTGAATGTTTTCCCGTCAAAAAGGCCCCTGTCGCTCAGTTTCAGCTCGGGTATCACGAGCAACGCCATAAAGGAGAGGGTCATGTACGGGGCATCCATTTTGCAGCCCAGGCTTTTCACGGTCTCTGACAGACGCTCATAGCGTGCTGCCATGGCAGAGACAGGCATGTCAGACATAATTCCCGCAACCGGGAGGCTGAGTATCTCAGATCCCTCGTCAGAAAAGACCGACATGCCCCCCTTGGAGCTGACAATCATGTTTATAGCCGCGGCAATGGAATTGTCATCGGCTCCGACAGCGATTATATTATGGCTGTCATGCGCCACAGATGTGGCAAACGCCCCCTTTTTAAGACCGAAGCCCTTTATAAAACCGACAGCAGGAGGTGCGTCGTTATAGCGCTCCTTCACAACCAGCTTTAGTAAGTCGTCACCGGGACGGGCTTCCACAAATGGCCCCTGGCCTGCAGTCACTGTCTCAGAAGCGGTCAGCAGTTCACCGTTAAAGGCCTTTATAGCCCGTATTTCTCCTCCTCTGTTTTGTACCTTAATCTCACCGGCAAGAACTCTGCTGCAATTGAACCTGTTCAGTTTCTTTACTTCTCCCGGAGAGAAAAGAGGTTGTTTGCCGTCATAGACACAGCGGCCGTCTATCCATGTCTGCAAAACATTCATTCTGCCAGGATCATCGACAACAATAAAATCTGCCGTATCGCCCGGCCTCAGCATGCCTGAATCAATGCTGTAATGCACAGATGGATTCAGCGTGGCCGCCCTGATAACATTGAAAATGTCGTATCCGTCAGCGATCAGTCGTGCAACAGTCTTGTTAATATGGCCCTTTTGCAGAGTCTCAGGATGCATGTCATCGCTGCATAGCATGACCATTTCAGGATGTGATCGCAGCAGCGGGGCAAGGGCATTCAGGTTTTTCGCGGCGCTCCCCTCCCTTACAAGTATTTTCATCCCCAGCGATATCTTTTCCAGGGCCTCCTCAATGGTTGAGCATTCGTGGTCTGTAGATATACCTGCTGCAACATATTTCCTCAAATCTTCCCCTGTCAGTCCCGGGGCATGACCATCTACCGGAACACCGGCTTCTCCTGCAATCTTCAGCTTCTCAAGGACGGTTGCATCACCTTGAATAACACCAGGAAAATTCATCATTTCAGCAAGATAGGCCACCCCTTTTTCACGAAGCAGACTCCTTATCTCTGACGCCCCTACCGTTGAACCGGAGCTCTCGAATGAGGTTGCCGGAACGCATGACGGTGCACCGAAAACAAACCTCAACGGTACAGTCCTGCTGTTCTCAATCATGAATCTTATTCCCTCAACACCGAGCACATTTGCTATCTCATGAGGATCAGATACAACGCCCACGGTTCCGTGCTTAACTGCAGCCACCGCAAAGTGCGATGGGGTAACCATTGAGCTTTCGATATGGACATGAGCGTCTATCAGCCCCGGAAGAATCCATATATCAGGGGCCTCATCGACCTTTATTATCTTATCAATTCTTGTTCCGGAAAGGATTATCTCGCCATTATAAACACTTCGCGCAAAAATGTCAACGATTTTTCCGGTTATTTTCATAATATAATTTTAAAATTATGTTCCACGTGGAACATTCTAACCTATCTCCCTAGGTACATAATCAAAATAGAAACATCTGAAGATGAAACGCCGCTTATTCTCGATGCCTGACCTATTGTTACAGGTCTTATTTTTGAAAGCTTCTGTCTTCCCTCGGTTGATATTGAAGAGAGTTCATCATAGCTTATGTCATCCGGTATTTTCAAATCTTCAAGTCTGTTGATTTTCTCCGCTACGCCTCTTTCCCTCTCCATGTATCCGGAATACTTGAGTCTTATCTCGGCAGTCTCAATTATCTCCAGCATCCTCGGGGAGTTATTATACATCAGCTTCTCATGTCCGTTAAGCGATTGCAGCAGATCCTTCAGATCTATCTGGGGCCTGTTTGCCAGGTTAATCGCCTTTATCTTCTGGTTTATCTCAGAGGTCCCCCTATCAACAAGAAATGAATTTATTTCTGAGGGAGCGACGCTGCTCTTCTTAAGGAAGGCAATAATCTCATCCGCCATTTCGAGTTTCTCCCTGAGCCTTCTGACCCGTTCCTCTCCGGCAAGGCCAAGCTCAAACGCCTTTTCAGTCAAGCGTTCATCGGCGTTGTCCTGTCTCAGAAGAATTCTGTATTCGGCCCTTGACGTAAACATTCGGTAAGGCTCATCCACCCCCTTGGTAACCAGGTCATCTATAAGTACCCCGATATATGCTTCGTCTCTTCTGAGAATCAGGGGCTGCTTCCCCCTGGTCTTCAGCACTGCATTAATTCCTGCCATGAAGCCTTGCGCGCCCGCCTCTTCATATCCGGTAGTTCCGTTTATCTGTCCGGCGAAATAAAGTCCTTCTATTCTTTTTGTCTCCAGGGTTTGCTTAAGCTGTGTCGGCTGGAAGAAGTCGTATTCGATAGCATATCCGGGCCGGTATATTACGACATTTTCAAGACCGCGCACCTTGCTCAGTGCCCTGATCTGTGTCTCAAGTGCCAGGCTGCTCGAAAAACCGTTTATATAGTATTCATTGGTATCCCAGCCTTCGGGTTCGAGAAACAGCTGGTGGGTCTCCTTGTCCGCAAAGGTTACGATCTTGTCCTCAACGCTTGGACAGTAGCGCGGTCCACGCCCTTTAATCCTGCCGGTATAAAGAGGAGAAAACTTCAGGCCGTCTCTCAGCTCCTGATGTACGTCTTCATTGGTATGTGTTATGTAGCAACTCCTCGGGTCGTTTATTCTGACTTCGTCATTGAGGTATGAGAAGCATCTGCCGTCATAGTCTCCCGGTTGCTCTGTCATTGCAGAAAAGTCGACGCTTCTGCCGTCGACCCTGGCGCTTGTCCCTGTCTTCAGTCTTTCAACGGTAAAACCCAGTGTTCTTAACTGATCGCTCAGTCCCCTCGAATCCTGGTCCCCGGATCTGCCTCCCGTGGTCGTCCTGAACCCGACATGCATCAGACCGTTCAGAAAGGTTCCGTTTGTCAGGATCACTGCCTTAGACAGGAATCTTGTCCCGAACGATGTAACAACTCCAGTGACCCTTTTCTCTTCAATGATAAGCTCCGTCGCCTGCTCCTGCCATATATGAAGATTATCAGTACTCTCAAGAACCCTTCGCCATTCCCTGCTGAACAGCATCCTGTCACATTGTGCCCTGGGGCTCCACATGGCCGGTCCCTTGCTCTTGTTCAGCATTCTGAACTGAATCATGGTCCTGTCGGTAATGATCCCCGACATACCACCCATTGCGTCTATTTCCCTGATAATCTGGCCCTTGGCTATTCCGCCCATGGCTGGATTGCATGACATCTGCGCCAGTTTCGTCATGTCCATGGTGACCAGAAGGGTTTTTGCCCCCATCCGGGCTGCCGCTGAAGCTGCCTCACAGCCGGCATGCCCACCTCCAACAACAATTATGTCATAAATGAAATTCATTCCGCGTATGATAACGCCAGATACATCTCCTCCATTTCGGCCATTCTGTTCTTCAGCTCAGGAGTCGTGTCATCATACCCGCATAAATGGAGGAATCCATGAAAGATTACACGCCTGATTTCAGATTTTAGCTTCACTGACAGGTTGACTGCATTATCCTTCACCCGGTCTATACTGATATATATCTCGCCATTCACATTCTTTCCTTCATTGTAGTTGAATGTGATGATATCCGTGTAATAATCATGCCCCAGAAACTCCCTGTTTATCTCGTACAGCTTTTCATCGCCTGTGATAATCACATCACAGACCCCGGTCTTCAGTCCGGCATCTGCAATTATCCTTGAGATAATCCTTTTCACGGCTGAAACATCCCGTAAACGGAATCCTTCGATATCGTAATGAAATCTTACTTTCAATTCTTCAGTACTTGAATTTCATTCTAACCTCATTGCCCGTGCTGTTATATTCGATAGAATCAGCCAGGCTTTTCATTATGAATACCCCCCTGCCATGAAGGTTTTCAATATTTTTGGGGTCTGTCGGATCCGGAATGTCCATGTAAGAGAACCCTTCACCTTCATCAGTAACCGTCACGTCGAAAATATTTCCATCAGAGCTCACTACTACAGTAACCTTCTTGCTGGCGTCGCCGCGGTTACCGTGGAGAATCGCATTATTTACAGCCTCTACAGTGGAGATAAGAATCTTGCCGTACACCTCATCTGAAATGCCCAGCCTCTTTGACAATGTATCAACCATTGTTTCAATTACAGTGAGGTTCTCAATGTCAGAATTGATGCTAATACTCTCCATTATTCCGGCCTATCTTTACTTATACTTTCAAATGATACTAATTGTTTCAAAATAATCACTTTTTAACGAGCCATAGCTCAGGGTTAAGTTTATTCTTCTCCTCGTAAACCATAAATTTAATAACTGCCTTTTCACCGTTCTCCGAGTCACTGAATACATCTCCTATCTCCTGTCCTGTTGAGACGCTGTCCCCTGCCTTCACTTTTACATTCACAATATTCTGGTATACCGTCAGATACTTGCCATGCCTAATAATGACGGCCATATTTGCTCCTGAAATTGCAAAGACCCG
>JALOMM010000119.1 GCA_025455535.1 Bacteroidales bacterium
ATGAGGAGGAGATAAAAAAGCTCAATGAGGAGCTTGCCTATACAGAAGGATTTCTTGCTTCAGTGATGGCGAAGCTGGACAATGAGAAGTTCGTTTCAAATGCACCGGAGAAGGTCATCGCGCTTGAGAGGAAGAAAGAGGCAGACACACGTGCCAGGATAGCAACGTTGAAGGAGAGTCTCTCTCATTTACAGAAGTGATAAAGGTTCACAGCATCTGTTTTCGCACTGCATAGCTGCCGTTTTTCCCGTCCTCGGCATGCCACCCGTCATTCAGAATGACATGCCACCCCTCTCCGGTAATGTGATTGCGCTCAATCCTCATTTCCTTTGCACTGATACGAAGGGTACGCAGGTCGTTTGTGATCAATGCTCCTACGTCATCAACAGTAAGTTTTCCCCAGTTATCTGATACGCGCAGACTCTCATAAAGGGTACCCAGTGTATCAAGGAAGTTTATATCCTCCGGTTCAAAGCTGAAGTTAGGGCTCTCCATTGTAATAACCATAACAGGTCTTTCAAAATATGTCGTAACGATTTTTCGGGTGCGTTCATTAATCATGGCTTCGCGCTCACTCTCCTCAATCCGTATGGCAGGGAGATCATAGTTCATTGCCAGTGAGCCTGCCACATCCCTGCAAAGCTCCGGAAGAACCACACCATAAGCTGCCGAAACAGCCTCTCCAAGGTCAAAATCCGATGTCTGTATCTGTTTGAAATCAAAGCTTTTGTCGTCAAGGAGTGTGGCATAGAGAGCTCCGTGTACAAAACCGTAACCCAAGGCATAGGATGTGTTGTTATATATCCTTCCCAGATATTCGAGCAGTTTTGACTTGAATTCCTCTCTGTCTGAGGTGCATAGCTTCATATATGTAAATGTCGTCAACCCTTCATAGTTCTCGAACTTATTCTCATCGGCTATTGCGTTAGGGAAGAGTTCCCGTCTTGCTCCGCGGAAAACCAGGGCGTCACGGATGGCCTGATTGCGTTCCTCACCCGATGATTCGATGGCGCCTGTAAGAGCCTTCCATTCAAGCTTAAGGAACAGCCTGGCATTCCTGTCGTTCATGTGCCGTGGGTTGAAGGTGGAAGGCTTGAGTCCCTGACTTTCCTGGTAAAGATGGAAGAGACTGTGAACAGAACGGGCAGCAATCCGGTAGCTGTCTTCTGTTTCCGGCAGTGGAACCATGCCGAACTTCACACCACCGAACTCAATAACGTTATTGGTTATAAGCCGTTCTTTAGGCAGCTCACCCGTGTAGATACCGTCACGGGGTTTGAGGAGGCCCTCTGAGTCAGGAACATTCGAATAGATTACCCGGTTCTTGTTGTCGATGAACATGAGAGGTCCATGAAGGTTTTCACCCCAAAGAATTCCATTGTCACTGTCACATATTTTTTTGACAATATCAAAATACTCACCTGCCTTCCGGGTCGAGAACCACTCAAGCCCTGTCTCCCTGTTGCATGAGGATAGAATCACGAGAGTGGTAATGATCATCAATTTTTTCATGATGCCTGTTTAAAACCTCAAAAATATAAAAAAAACATTCAGCAGGTCTTACCATTGATTTCGAGGCAACCCAATAATGACAAAGGATTTGCTTTTTGCATTACGAAATATTTACTTTTGCCCATCATTAAATTCAGGTATAAAATGAACAATGACATACTTATGAGTCGCAATGAGCTGGTTCAGTTCCTCAGAAAACCTGCAGACGAGTTTACCTCCGATGATCTTATGAGGTTTATTGAAACGAAGGGCATCAGAATGGTAAACTTCAGGTACGCTGCAGAGGATGGCAAGCTGAAGTCATTGAACTTTGTTCCTTTCAGTCGGGAACATCTTGCCTCAATTCTCACAGCAGGTGAAAGAGTGGACGGTTCGAGCCTCTTTTCATTCATCGAGGCCGGTTCGAGCGATCTGTATGTTATGCCACGTTATCGCACTGCCTTTGTCAATCCCTTTACCCAGACACCAACGCTTGAGGTCCTCTGTTCATTCTATAATTCTGACGGAAAACCTCTCGAGAGCTCCCCGGAATATATTCTCAGGAAGGCATTAAAACGGTTCAGGGATAAGACAGGTTATAACATCAGGGCGTTGGGCGAGCTTGAATATTATGTCAGGTCTGAAAGCGAGGAACTATATCCCCTTTATGATCAGAAAGGGTATCACCAGTCAAAGCCCTTTGCCCGTTTTGAAGATTTGCGTGTCGAGGCTCTTGAGTTGTGTGCAAGAGCAGGGTGTAATATTAAATATGGTCATTCAGAGGTTGGAAGTTTTTCTAAGGATGGGGAGGATTTCGAACAGCACGAGATAGAGTTCCTGCATGTGCCTCTTGAGCAGGCTGTTGAACAGATGCTGATAGCCAAGTGGATCTTACGTATGCTTGGTTACGAGTACGGGGTGGAAGTGAGCTTCGCTCCAAAGATCACTGTCGGCAAGGCTGGATCAGGGATGCATATCCATATGCTTCTGGAGAAAGATGGCCGCAATGTCATGATCGAGAACGGAATGCTGAGTGACACTGCAAGGAGAATGATAGCAGGACTGCTTGATCTCAGCAAGGGGCTGACGGCCTTTGGCAATACTATACCAACATCATATCTGAGGCTGGTGCCTCACCAGGAAGCACCGACAAATATCTGTTGGGGTGATCGTAATCGTTCAGTGCTTGTAAGAGTGCCTCTCGGATGGCTCGGAGCGTCACATATGATTCATGACGCCAATCCTTCAGAGCCTTCAGGCAGTGCAGACCGAATCTCGCGGCAGACAGTTGAGCTGAGGTCACCCGACGGCTCAGCGGATATGTACTTGCTGATGGCAGGTATTGTTGTGGCAATACAGCACGGTCTTGAGATGCCAGGCGCTCTTGAGATGGCTGAGAGACTTTATGTTGATTATAACATTTTCAAGGAAAAAGAAAAAGCTGCAACCAAGAAGCTTGAGTCACTTCCTGCCTCATGCTGGGATTCGGCTGAAGCACTTCTTAACCTCAGGGAATACTTTGAAAAGGATAATATCTTCCCGGCTGGGGTAATAGACAATATCGCTAAAAGGCTCAAATCTTTCAATGACCAGAAGCTCAGCGAGGAGCTGTATGGTAATAACGATGCAATTGCAGCGCTGGTAAAACAGCATCTTCATTGTGGATAGTGAAGAGGGATTATCAAAAACACCAATAACCACCCCATATCAGGCGGCCATCATGCTGATGTCTCCATTTGAGATGTGGCAGCTTTGATGCTTACGTTGAGCTCAAACCCAACCAACAGTGCAATTGAGTTCAGATAGAGCCATATAAGAATAATTATCAGGGTGCCGATTGTACCGTAAAGCTTGTTATACTGTCCGAAATCGTTTACATAGGCTGAAAAGCCCATTGAGGTCAGTATAAAGAGTGCGGTAGCCAGTATTGAGCCCGGGGAGATATATCTGAAATCCTTTTTTTTGGCCGGGACAAGGTAATAGAGAGTAGAGATGGCAAAGAAAAGCATTGCAATGATCAGCACCCATTTGAATGTCATCACTATGTAGAAGACCAGGTTCAGCTGCAGTACACCCATCTCCACGAGCCTGTCGGTGACTGAGCGGCTTAATATGATTAGTGCCCCGGAAAGGCTGAACATCAGCAGGATAATCACCAGCAGGAAGATAGCTATCTTCCTTTGCTGTATCCAGGTGCGGCTCTTGAAACCGTGCGCTGATACCACGAAGGCGTGCATTAGGGCATGGATGCCGTTGGTGGAAAAGATAATGGTGGCAAGGAACATCAGCACAAGCAGCGCGCCGCTGCGGTTTGTGATGACATCAATTATAGTGGCCTCCAGGAAAGAGTATGCGTTTACCGGCATTATGTTCTCGAACAGCCTGACAAGCTCTGTCTGGAAGTTGGGTATCGGGATAAACGGTATCAGTGTAAAGAGAAATATTGATGCCGGAAGGAATGCCATGAGCAGGTTGAATGCTATCGATGATGCCCTTGTCACGAGCACCCCCCTGCCGAAGAGACCCTTGATTATCAGTTTTGCCACAAGGTCGAGCGGTGCTCCGTCAAAGCCCGGCAGCTCTGCCTTCTTTATTGCTCTTGCTTTTGATATGACGAACTCCCGGGCGGTCATCCTGAGGTCAGAAAGCTTTCAGACTCATGTCAAGGCTCTTTATATGATGAGTCAGGGCTCCGATGGATATGAACCCTACGCCGCACAGTGCATAATCTCTCACATTCGCCAGGGTAATGCCGCCTGACGATTCGGTCTCACACCTGTCACCGATCATTTTTACCGCCTCAGCGGTCATCGGCACGGAAAAATTATCGAGCATGATACGGTCCGCTCCGCCCGCTTCAAGTATTTCATTTACCTCCTTCAGGTTGCGCGACTCAACCTCAATCTTCAGGTTCAGCCCGGTCTTCCTGAGATACTCCCTGGTGCGTGTGATAGCCTCAGTAATGCCTCCGGCATAATCGGTGTGATTATCCTTGAGCATGATCATATCATACAGTCCCATGCGGTGATTTATTCCTCCGCCGATGCGCACCGCCTCCTTTTCAAGAGCCCTCATGCCCGGGGTTGTCTTTCGTGTGTCGGTTATCCGTGCCCCGGTATCCTTAACCTTTTCAACATACTGTGCCGTTGACGTTGCAATGCCGCTCATCCGCTGCATGATGTTCAGCACGAGACGTTCAGCGCGCAGTATTGACTGCACTTTCCCTTCCACGGTGAGTGCCATGTCTCCCGGTGAGACGTGCCTGCCGTCTTCGATCAGTATTTCTGTCTTCAGTGACGGGTCGGTGAGGCGGAATATTACCGGGGCGACCCTGATGCCTGCCATGATGCCCTTCTCCTTAATCAGCAGCCTGGCGCGTCCGGTGGCTGAGGCAGGTACAGAGGCCAGGGAACTGTGGTCACCCTCACCGGTATCCTCCTCCAGGGCCCGGAGGATAAAGGCATTCAGCTCATTATCACTCATTTTCAGACTCAATCCGTATCTGATGGATCAGAGGGCTGCCGTCTACTTTCTTGAGCAGAAAGTATACACGGAACTTGCCCTTGTCAGTCTCCAGGTTGGCGATGGCGTACTGGGCATCGCCTTTTGCCCCCTGGTGCCTGATGACAAACTCACGTGTGCGGTGGCGGCTGAAAAAATCTTTCAGTATAGTCTCGGCTACGCTCTTGCTGTAAAAATCTTCCTTGTCTGGCATCACAAGCTCCACGGTGCTGTTGAGGTACACAGACAGACCCGCGGCGCTGCCGGAGCGGAAAGCGATAGAGATGCCCGCAGGTATACCCGGCTGCTCCTGTACGGTGCCCGCAACAGTCATAAAAACAAGCAACAGGCCTGCAATAAATAACTTCTTCTTCATTTCTTTTCCTTTATGCTACACAAAACAGGACATAGCAAATGTAACTATTATTGAACAAAAACCGCACCACTTTTAATATCCGGCATGGGCACAATAAGTAATAAGGGCTTAATTGCTATATTTGTCTGACACAACAATGAGAGTGAAAAATGAAGCTGGTTCTTCTGATGACAGGAAAGACTGATGAGGCCTGGCTAAGGGATGGAGTGGCGGAGTATGAGAAGAGGATATCAAGATATAACCGGTTCGAATTAGTAACCCTTCCGGATGTGAAGAACCCTGGCAACAGGTCCTCTGCCATGGTGAAGGATAAGGA
>JALOMM010000120.1 GCA_025455535.1 Bacteroidales bacterium
TGAATGAGCTTATCTGGAGGGAGTTTTTCATGGCCATCCTCTGGCATTTTCCCCATGTCACCGATCACTCGTTCAAGCGAAGATATGACAACATCGTCTGGAGGAACGACGAGGCAGAGTTCGCCAGGTGGTGCAAGGGGACAACCGGCTTCCCCATTGTCGATGCAGGGATGCGCGAGCTCAGTGCCACAGGATTTATGCACAACAGGGTCAGGATGATCACTGCCAGCTTTCTGACGAAGCATCTGCTTACAGACTGGCGGTGGGGTGAGGCATGGTTTGCAGAGAAACTGCTTGATTACGAGCTCTCGTCAAACAATGGCAACTGGCAGTGGGCTGCGGGGTGCGGATGTGATGCCGCTCCATATTTCAGGGTCTTCAGCCCTGCCGGGCAGACCGCTAAGTTTGACCCTGAGATGCTTTATATAAGAAGATGGGTTCCGGAACTGGACTCACCCATATACCCTTCCCCTGTCGTCGACCACAGGCTGGCCAGGGAAAGGGCACTGCAGACATACAGAAAGGCCCTTGCTGAAACCGACATGAGAAAATGAACACTGTCAACAGAATAAAGTCGTTGTTCTACCCGGAACAGTACCAGGGATGGGGGAGAAAAAGAAAATACTTTGAAGGATGGTACTTCAAGGTGCTGAACCGAGAAAGAACCAGGGCCTTTGCATTTATTCCGGGTATTGCCATGGACCTGAACGGCAGAAAGCACGCTTTTGTCCAGGTGCTTGACGGGATTGAAAAGAAATCGCAGTACCATACTTTTGATGCATCACTCTTCGTCCCCTCTCCCGGTAGATTTGAACTCACCATCGGTCCGAACCGCTTCTCTTCAACGGGCCTGGCACTGGACCTGCCGGGAATAAAAGGATCACTCAGCTTCCGTGACATTGTTCCGTGGCCCGGCAAATGGTATTCACCCGGAATTATGGGGCCATATACCTTCGCCCCGTTCATGGAGTGCAATCACGGTATCGTCAGCATGGACCATGCTGTTGAGGGCTCACTTGAGATAGATTCCGAAATGGCTGACTTCTCAGGAGGCAGAGGGTACACTGAAAAAGACTGGGGACATTCATTCCCGTCGGCATATGTATGGATACAGTCAAACCACTTTGAGAGCGAGAAAATCTCATTCAAGGCATCGGTGGCACGGATACCCTGGCTGACAGGCTCCTTCACCGGTTTCATAACAGGGTTGTGGTTTGACAGGAAGCTTTATTCATTTACCACCTACAACAGGTCATCTCTTAAAAGGTTTATTATAAATCCTTCATATGCCGAGATCGAATTTGACAACCCTTTATGGAATCTGGTATTAAAGGCTTATACCGACAGACCCACGCCTCTGGCATCGCCTGTCAGGGGATTCATGGAAGGGAGGATTGATGAGAGCATGACCTCTGAGGTTGACCTGCAGCTGAGAGACAAAAAAAATGACAGGCTCATCTTCAGCGGCAAAGGGAAAAATGCCTGCATCGAAATATCGGGGCCGACAGAGACGCTGATACCTCGATGACCGCCGCTGCAACATCCCTCCTTTTTATAACATCTTTTAACTACCATCTTTTGGAATATCCTTGACCGGAAGGTTTATTTGCATTTATGAACCCTCTGACCTCAACCAGAATGATCCGGCTTACCCTCCTGCTTATTGCCGCATGCTTTTCCCTGGCAGTATCTGCTCAGGACCAGCAAGAGAAAAATGACAGCCTTAGGAAAGAGGCCCCTAACATCTTTATTGACTGCAGGGGTTGTGACATGAATTTTACACGGCAGGAGATACCGTGGATAAATTATGTAAGGGATGTCAGGGAGGCCGACGTTTATGTCCTGGTTACCAGCCAGAATACCGGAAGCGGAGGAAACATGTACACTTACAAGTTCCAGGGGCTTGGCCGTTTTGAGGGAATGAATGATACCCTAAGCTACTCCAGCAACCCTGACGAAACAAGCTCCGTGATCAGGACACACCGGACGAACCTGCTGAAGGCCGGTCTGATAAGGTACGCCGCGAGGACCCCCATACTGGACGAGCTTAACATATCGCACAACGGTAACTTCAGTGAGGAGGAGGTCGAAGATAAATGGAGGAATTGGGTATTCGCACTTGAAACAAACCCGCGGTTCAATGCAGAAGAATCTTATAAGAGGCTCCAGTTTAACAACTCTGTCAACATTTCGAAAATCACTCCTGACATTAAAATCGAAGTTGAAGTCGACTACAGCTACAACAGACAGAGGTTCATTGATGAGGAAGAAGATACTACGTACATACGGAGTTCAAGAAGCATAGACAATCTGATAGTGAAGAGTCTTGGTGAGCACTGGTCGTATGGATTGAGATGGGACCTGGGATCATCGTCGTCACAGAACTACGACTTCAATAATATGTTCCTTCCCTCCCTTGAATACAACCTGTTTCCATATTCCGAATCAACACACCGTCAGCTGAGGTTTCTTTACAGTATCGGATACCAGTACAGCAATTACATTGATACAACAATTTATAATAAGACATATGAGCATCTGTTTTTGCAGCAAATGCGGGTTGCATACCAGGTGCAGGAAAAGTGGGGATCGGTAAATCTGTCAATGCTTTACTCAGGCTATCTGCATGACCTCACAAAGACTTCCGTTGAGCTTTATGCATCTGTCAGGATAAGGATAATCAAGGGCCTTTCGCTTTCCATCAACGGCGGAGGAGGTTACATAAATGATCAGCTGGCCCTCAGGAAGGGAGAACTTTCGGAAGCGGAAAGACTACTGAGACTGAAGGAACAGGCTACAAGCTACAGTCTGCAGGGAGGGGTCAGCCTTACATATACTTTTGGATCAATATACAATAACGTTGTCAACCCGAGGTTCGGCAACGGCGGCGGCGGCGGCTTTGACTGATGCTGTATCCGGTGCCCTGTTTATGATCTGATCCGTATTTCATCGCATCAGCCATATTTACTATATTTGGCAGATAAGAGACAAAATGACGCCAATAGCGCTATTTAGTTCTTTATCATCTAATTACATTCGCCAGCATGATTCTCTTCTTTAAAACTACAGCCGGAAACATAATAGCCCTCAGCACTGACAGGGAGCTCACACCGGATGAGCTGAAAAGACTCTCATGGCTTTTCGGCAATGCAACGCAGGCTGATGGCAGCACTGTGCCGGGAACCTTTATCGGGCCAAGACGGGAGATGGTAACTCCGTGGAGCACCAACGCCGTTGAGATCACCCAGAATATGGCGCTGAATGGAATCCTCCGCATAGAGGAATTCTTTCCATCAGGAGATGAGAACCCTCCTCATGACCCCATGCTTCAGCGTGTTTATCATGGCCTTGACCAGGATATCTTCACCATAAGGCATGAGCCTGAGCAGGTCACACCGATAGAGGATATTGCGTCTTACAATAAGAAGGAGGGGCTGGCCCTCAGCAATGAAGAGGTGGCTTACCTTGAGAACCTTAGCCGGCATATTGGCAGGCTGCTGACTGACAGCGAAGTGTTCGGGTTCTCACAGGTCAACTCGGAACACTGCAGGCATAAGATATTCAACGGCACATTTGTAATTGACGGCGTTGAACATCAGTCTTCGCTTTTCAGCCTGATAAAGCGAACCACAGAACTGAATCCAAACCATGTTGTCTCGGCATACAAAGACAACTGTGCTTTCGTAGAGGGTCCGGTGGTCGAGCAGTTTGCTCCCCTGTCACAGGATAAACCTGACTTTTTCACTGTGAAGAAGTTCGAATCGGTACTGTCGCTTAAGGCAGAGACTCATAATTTTCCGACAACCGTTGAGCCTTTCAACGGGGCATCGACAGGGACGGGCGGTGAGATACGCGACCGCATTGCCGGGGGCAAAGGCTCGCTGCCCGTTGCCGGCACTGCCGTTTACATGACTTCGTACCCCCGGCCAGACGGACCGAGGGAGTGGGAGAAAGGCACAGAGCCGCGCCAGTGGCTCTACCAGACACCTGAAGAGATACTTATCAAAGCCTCCAACGGGGCAAGCGACTTCGGCAACAAATTCGGTCAGCCCCTTATCTGCGGGTCACTGTTCACCTTTGAGCATTTTGAGGAGATGAGACGGTATGGGTTCGACAAGGTGATAATGCTTGCCGGCGGCATCGGTCTGGGGAAGAAGAAGGACAGTGCAAAGGATGTCCCTGAGAAAGGTGATGTTATCGTTCTTCTCGGAGGAGACAATTACAGGATAGGGATGGGTGGAGGAGCCGTCTCTTCGGTTGACACCGGAGCATATGAAAGCGCCATAGAGCTTAATGCCGTACAGCGAGCCAACCCTGAGATGCAGAAGAGGGTTTACAACGCACTCAGGGCAATGACCGAGAGTGATCATAACCCTGTCATTTCGTTGCATGATCACGGCGCAGGAGGTCACCTGAACTGTCTCTCCGAGCTTGTCGAAGCAACGGGAGGCAGGATAGACATCAGCAAGCTGCCTGTCGGTGACCCCACCCTTTCAGCAAGAGAGATCATCGGAAACGAGTCCCAGGAAAGGATGGGGCTGGTGATCAGAAAGGATGATGTCGGTGACCTGAAGGCGGTGGCGGAACGTGAACGGGCTCCCATCTATGTCATTGGCGAGGTAACAGGGGACCATCAGTTTACGTTTTACAACCCGGCCTCCGGCGAAAAACCCATCGACCTTCAGTTAACCGATTTCTTCGGCAAGCCTCCGCGGACTGTCATGCGCGACAGCTCCGTCAGGCAAAGCTACCGCGAGCCAGAGTACGACCCCGCTGATCCTGAGCGTTACCTGGGTGCGGTACTGCAACTGGAGGAGGTGGCGTGCAAGGACTGGCTGACGAACAAGGTGGACCGGTCGGTTACGGGAAGGATAGCCAAACAGCAATGTGCGGGAGAGCTTCAGCTTCCGCTTAATAACCTGGGGGTTATTGCACTTGACTACAGGGGTGTTGCAGGGATGGCCACGGCCCTCGGTCACGCTCCGGCGGCAGGGCTTGTAAATGCCGCTGCCGGATCGGTGCTGTCAATAGCCGAAGCACTTACAAATATTGTCTGGGCACCTCTTGCCGACGGACTCAGAAGCGTATCGCTCTCAGCCAACTGGATGTGGCCGTGCCGAAACCAGGGTGAAGATGCCAGGCTGTATGAGGCAGTGCAGGCTGCCAGCGACTTCGCCGTAGCCCTGGGGATAAACATCCCTACAGGAAAGGACAGCCTCTCAATGACACAGAAGTACCGTGACGGAATGGTAATGAGTCCGGGAACAGTGATAATCACGTCAGCCGCGGAGGTATCCGACATTCGTGATGTTGTTGAACCGGTGATAAGGAATGATGCCTCAACGACACTCTTCTTCATCGACATGAGCGGCATGAGGCCTGCACTGGGCGGCAGTGCGCTGGGTCAGACACTTAACTGCCTCGGGAAGGAAGCACCGTCGGTGGCAGACCCCGGTTATTTTGCGGAAGCATTCGGTGCCCTGCAGCAGCTCATCAAAGAGGGGAAGATCATTGCAGGCCACGATATATCCGCAGGAGGTATGATAACTGCCCTGCTTGAGATGTGCTTTGCCAACAGGGAGGGGGGACTCACCGTTAACATCACTGAAATGGATGAGAGCGACACGGTCAGGGTGCTCTTCAGCCAGAATCCCGGAGTG
>JALOMM010000121.1 GCA_025455535.1 Bacteroidales bacterium
AGTCCGCCGTCAACATCGGCATTGGCGAACAACTCGGCTGCGTTCGATGCCTTGCAGCTGCCTCCGTAAAGGATGGTGGTCTCCTCAGCGGCTTCCTTGCCATAATGATGCTCCACCAGGCCGCGGATGAAGTGGTGCATCTCCTGCGCCTGGGCAGGACTGGCTGTGACGCCGGTTCCAATCGCCCACACAGGCTCATAAGCAATGACGCACTTGCTGAATTCATCACGTTCAAGCATGAAAAGCCCCTTTTCAATATGCCTTTTTACCACCTCAAAATGTATACCCTTTTCTCTTTCGGCAAGCACTTCACCGCAGCAGAAGATAACCCTGAGGCCGTTTCTGAGAGCCTCGGTTGTCTTGGCAGCCAGGAGAGCGTCATCTTCTCCGAAAAGTGTCCTCCGTTCGGAGTGTCCCAGGATGACATTCAGGGCACCCGTGCTCCGTATCATTGCAGCTGAGACCTCACCCGTAAAGGCCCCTGACTTATGATCATTGCAGTTTTGTGCTCCTCCGCTCAGACCTGGTGCCGTTAGCACCGGGCTGACAGATGCGAGATGGATAAAAGGGGCGCAGAGTATTACTTCATTATTTTGCTTCAGCGGATTAGCCAGAAAATGAGTGTTAATATCTTTCGCGAGGGCAATCCCCTCCTTAAGATCCATGTTCATTTTCCAGTTGCCTGCAACGATTTTCTTTCTCATGATAAAGCCATTTATTTTTTTGATTTATTGTCCTTTAATCTGAATCTGGCAGACAGCGCAACAAACAGTGACACAATAAGCACAGATGAAATTATTGTCAGAATGTTCTTCTTCCTTGTAAGTGTCCTGACTGCAAGCGCATTCAGATCACCGTCAAATTCTGATTTATCCGGAAGGTTCCTTCCCGACCACTTCGCCATCACCGTCCCGTTGTGCAGCAGCAGGAATCCCGGATCAGACCTGATCACTGTCTTCAGTGTCGTCTCGTCTGCAAACAGCAGATTGAATCCGGGTGCTGTCTGTGCGGCTGTTTCGAGCGGTGTGGATGTGACAATATAAAAGCCCTTTCCCTTATCCTGCAAGGATAGTCCGAGATCATAGCCTTGCAGAAGCCCTTCCCTGTCTGATTTCTCAAGCCGGCGGGCCACCATGAGCAGCAGATGCTCACCGCTGCCTGTAATATGGTCAGTCATGTCAACGCCATTCCCTGTTACGAGCCTGAAGTCATGGAGGGGTGGCACATACCCCGCGGAGATAAGCACAGATTTCTGATCAATGAATTTCCATGCAGTATCATCTGCAGGGTAATCGTTCAGGGTAAATTCCTTCTGTAAGCCATCCTTCTCATAGATAAATCTGATATCATATTTGTCTGCCGGGGCGCCGGGAGGTATGGACATCGCCTCCGGAAGGTTTGTTCCAACCCTGTAAGGCCGGAAGTCGATAACAGGCAGATATGCCAGGTTGTACCACATGAAAAGGAGGAAGACTATCACACTTGCTCCTGTGGCCGCAAGGGCTCTCCTGAGGGTCAGAACCCCCTCTCTGTCGTCCCGCCGGATAAATACCACGATCACAATAACAGTAAGAACGATATTCTTGAAAAATGTCTGCCAGTTGGTCAGGTGGATGGCATCGCCGAAGCAGCCGCAGTCTGAAACAGGATTAAAGATGGCCAGCACAAGTGTCAGGGGGGTGAAGAGGGCCATCATCAGGGCTGCAGCCCAGGATGCTGTCCTGACAAAAGATCCTGTAAGAAGCATCATTCCTGTCACAAACTCAAACATGCAGAGGATCATTGCAAGCGGAAGGGAGAGGTCATCAAGAAATGGCATGCTGAATGCCTTGAAATAATCGCTGAATTTGAATGCCGTGCCGAGGGGATCTATCCCCTTGACGAAGCCCGAGAAAAGGAAGATAAGGCCTGTCAGTATTCTGGCTGTCTGCGTAAGTATCTTCATCTGATAATTTTCTTTTCTTTCAGTTTGCCCATAATAAGGCTGAAAATATCTTCAGGCGACATCATTGTCGCATTGGCTCCATGGCAGCTTATTATGTCAAGGCTGGTGTCGTGTCGGGCAACATCGAGATATACCTCTCTTACCCTGCGCTGAAAATCAAGACTGCTCTCATGTATATCGCGGCTTCCCTGAAGGTAACCCCTGTCATCACCATGGCGGTGGTTCTGCAGTTTCTCTTCGGTGAACCTGAACGGGACGTCAAGGAAGATGTTGATGTCAGGTCTTGGAATCGCAAAGTGCTCAAATTCGAGTCTGAGTATCCATTCCCTAAGCCTATCGGAATCTTCAGATGAATTCATTTTGGCGCACTGATATGCGATATTTGAATAAGTATACCGGTCAAGGACTACATAGTACTTCTCCTCAAGCCACGCTTCAATCATGGGTGCGGCATCTTTCCTGTCACCCGCATAGAGCATTGCGACAAGGTAAGGATCGACGTGGCTGATGTCACCGTATTCACCCCTCAGGAACCGGGCGATGAGCTCACCGAAATAAGGGGCATCGGTGCGGGGAAAATGAATGTATCTGTATTGAAGCTTTTTTTCAGTAAACCAGCTTTTAAGCAGGGATATCTGCGTCGATTTGCCTGCGCCGTCAAGTCCTTCTATTACTATCAGTTTCATCCGGTCCTAAAATAATCGGTGCAATGATAAAGTCTTATGATACTGTAGGGTTCTAAAGATAGATATTTAAGCATGACGGCCTCATGCGCCGCAGCCTGATTTTATGAACACTCTTTCAAAGGTTTAAACAACAGGTTATCAACTATTTGCGGATGAAGTGATCCATTTCGAAGGGTATCTCCACAGATAACTCGACCACTCCCGCCAGTTTCCCGTTGTCATACCATGGGGTCTGGTATATAAGCTTTTTAACACCTTCTTTTTCAATAGTATAGCAGTTTGGCTTTTCTTTTGCCATTATGTCTGTAATCTTTTCCCATGAGTCAGGTTTATGGCAATCCTTCAGATTCCTTCCTTCGAGTTCACCGCCTCCGTACTTGCTGAAGACAGCGGCCGACTTCCTGTTCAGGTAAATTATCTTTCCATCGGTGTCAGAGACGGTTACCGCCACACCCAGATCTTCAGCCCAGTTGATATTATTCATAAAGTATTTGGAAATATTTGTTGAACGAGGTCAAATATAGCAAATTTGGCATTGTATAACCTCTTATGTGACAGCACTGCCCGGTCAATGATTATCTTTATCGCAGATTAATTGAATTTGTATGTTTATCAACGTCAAAGGCAGACTTATTGATCTGTCTCACCCCCGGGTGATGGGAATAATAAACGTAACCTCGGATTCATTTTACGAGGGAAGCCGTTTTATGTCAGATAATCAGGTCATTGCAGTTGCCGGAGAGATGCTCGGGGAGGGGGCTGACATACTTGACATCGGAGGATGCTCAACCCGGCCCGGGACGCTGCCCGTCACTGAAGAGGAGGAGATGAAGCGGGTTTGCCGCGCCGTTGAGCTGATAAGGAACAGGTATCCTGAGGCGGTCATCTCCGTTGACACATATAGGGCGTCAGTTGCCGGAGCAGCAGTAAGGGATGCCGGCGCTGATATCATCAACGACATCTCAGGAGGTGAGATGGATGCAGACATGTTCCCCCTCGTTACCGGTCTGAATGTGCCATACATTATGATGCACATGCAGGGAACCCCTCAGACTATGCAGCTTAACCCCCTTTATGATGACGTTGTTGCTGATATTCTTAAGTGGTTCGGCGACAGGATTACCCCTCTGCAGCAGGCAGGAGTGAAGGACATTATAATTGATCCGGGATTCGGCTTCGGAAAGAGTGCGGCACATAACTTCGGGATGCTCAGGAGGCTTGAGGAGTTTAAAGCGGCGCGCCTGCCGCTGATGGTCGGGCTGTCGCGTAAGTCGATGATATGGCGCACTCTGCAGGTAACTCCCGGCGAAGCCCTTACGGGGACCGTTGCCCTTCATATGACTGCCCTGATGAAGGGGGCATCAATCCTCAGGGCCCATGATGTAAGGGAAGCAAAAGAGGTGATTGCCCTTTATGAAAAGATTTACCCTGAGGGTATCCTTTTCGATCATTATTCTTAAATTTGCCCGTCACCCCACGCTTGTTATGCTGAATTTTACGGTTCTTGATATTATCGATATCTTCATGGTAGCAGTCATTCTCTACCAGCTCTACCGTCTCATCAGGGGTACTGCAGCCTTCAGCATATTCCTCGGCATTTTCTTCGTCTACCTCTTCTGGCTGGTTGTCAAAGCACTGAACATGGAGCTCATCAGCGCCATCATCGGTCAGGTGATAGGGGTGGGGGTCATAGCCCTCATAATCGTGTTCCAGCAGGAGATACGGCGCTTTCTGTTGGCGATAGGTAACAGATATATCAGCCGTAACAGGTTTTCATTCGACAGGTATTTCCCGTCAGGGGCGGTAGACCAGACAATTAACCAGATAGTAGAAGAGATAGTCCGCGCCTCTGAATCAATGGCGCAGTCACGTACGGGTGCTCTTATAGCAATAGGAAGAACAAGTCTTCTCGACATCTATTCAGACGGAGGCGAACTGCTCAATGCACTTGTAACAGATGAGTTACTGAAGACGATCTTCTATAAAGGGTCGCCTCTGCATGACGGGGCAGTGCTCATTCAGAACGGAAAGATATTCGCTGCACGCTGTCCCCTTCCGTCAACAGACCAGTCGGGCCTTCCGGCAAAATTCGGGATGCGTCACAGGGCAGGAATCGGGCTCACGGAGCATACTGATGCAGTGGTAATTATTATTTCAGAGGAGAGAGGCAGGATCTCCGTTGCCGATGCAGGAAAAGTGCATGAAGACATCACCCCCAACGAGCTGAGACAGTTACTCCTTACCCTGCGCATCTGACAGTGCGGGCCTAATCATACCGTAACCGCAGATCCAGCTCATTATTAAAGATATAATAACATGGCACCTCACATGCCTCTTCCTCAAAATGAATTGAGGGAGTTGCTGTATCAACGGCAATATACGCCTTTCCGTTATAAACAGACCTGGCGGTAACGGTATAGTCCTTATAAAGCAGTGCATCAAGCAGGTATGTCTGAGCAGACGTGGTAAACTCGTAAAGCACAATATTATCATCAAGCGGACCCTCATAAACTGTCACCAGAATACTCAGAGGCGACTGGGAGGGGTTCGCAAGTTCAAGCTCGAGGTAAATCTGGCCGGGATACTGTTCATTGCATTCGTTGCATGGAACCCATGCAGGTCCGTCGCATGAGTGAAGAAACAGCATTATGACCGTGACTATGGTTAATGTCCTATTCATAATTGTACAGTCTGATCTTTTTTCCTGCTGACCGGGCATAATCGCGGAAAAGTGTCACAGATCCGCTTACACCGAACCATAATGGCATCACATCGTAGAATGGTGTCTTCAGGTAGGTGACACCGGTGCTAAGACCGAAATATTTAAATTTCCAGTTGAAATTTACTGAAGGGATTATGCAGAAACTGGCTTCGGGTGATCTCCGTGTTCCGTTGTAATCAGAATAGAAACGGTACCCGCCTGTAAGAGAGGTTGTGAAACTTAACTTGCCCTTTCCGAGATTACCGCTGAGAGGAAACTCCTTGAATATTCCTGCATGGATTACTGAAGAGT
>JALOMM010000122.1 GCA_025455535.1 Bacteroidales bacterium
GATTACCAAATCCATAACCAACCGTGAGAGTGCGTCGTTGGACAAATATCTGCAGGAAATTGGTAAGGAGGAGTTGATATCGGTTGAGGAAGAGGTAGAGTTAGCACAGAGGATAAAGAAGGGTGACAGGGCAGCTTTGGAGAAGCTTACCAAAGCAAACCTCCGTTTTGTTGTCTCAGTAGCCAAGCAATATCAGAATCAGGGGCTCAGCCTCCCCGACCTCATTAATGAGGGCAACCTCGGCCTTATCAAGGCAGCAGAAAAATTTGACGAGACCCGCGGGTTTAAATTCATATCATACGCGGTATGGTGGATCAGACAGTCTATTCTCCAGGCTCTGGCAGAGCAGTCAAGAATAGTGCGTCTGCCGCTGAACCAGGTTGGATCGCTTAACAAGATAAACAAGGCTTTTGCGCGCTTCGAGCAGGAGAACGAGCGTACCCCCTCACCCGAGGAGCTTGCTGAGGTGCTCGACCTGCCCAAGGAGAAGGTAGCTGACACGCTGAAGGTCTCAGGACGACATGTATCTGTCGATGCACCGTTCGTTGAGGGTGAAGACAACAGCCTCCTGGATGTTCTCACCAACCTCGACTCGCCGATAGCCGACAAGATGCTTATCGACGAGTCGCTCTCAAAGGAGATCGACCGGGCACTGGCAACACTGACAGAGCGTGAGAGGGATATCATCCGCTATTTCTTCGGCATTGCTTGCCAGGAGATGACCCTCGAGGAGATAGGCGAAAAATTCGGCCTCACACGTGAGAGGGTGAGACAGATAAAAGAGAAGGCTATACGCCGCCTCCGCCACACCTCGCGCAGCAGACTGCTGAAGGGATACCTCGGGTAAGACATCATAACATTATAAAATTGAATTGTAGAGACGTTGCGTGCAACGTCTCTACCTGTTTTTTAGCTAATTTTGCAGCCAATGGATTTCAGACTGGTATCGGATTTTGTCCCTACCGGTGATCAGCCGGAGGCAATACGGCAGCTTACCGACGGACTAAGGCAGGGTGTCCCCTTCCAGACGCTGCTTGGTGTTACGGGCTCGGGAAAAACATTCACCATCGCCAATGTGATAGAGCAGCTTCAGAGGCCGGTGCTCGTGCTGAGCCACAACAAGACCCTGGCAGCACAGCTCTATGGCGAATTCCGGCAGTTCTTCCCGGAAAATGCCGTGGAATATTTCGTCTCCTACTATGACTATTACCAGCCTGAGGCATATATGCCGGTGACAGACACATATATTGAAAAGGACCTGGCCATCAATGATGAGATTGAAAAGCTGCGTCTCAGCGCCACCTCATCACTCCTTTCCGGCCGGAGGGATGTCATCGTGGTATCATCTGTCTCCTGCATCTACGGCATCGGTAATCCTGACGACTTCCGTTCCAACACCGTTCATGTCATCAAAGGAAAGAAGACGGGTCGCAACCTCTTTCTGAGGAAGCTGGTTGACAGCCTCTATGCCCGCAATGAGATAGAGTTTACCCACGGTACCTTCAGGGTAAGGGGCGATTCCGTCGATGTCTTTCCGGCATATGCCGACATAGCCCTTCGTATTGTCTTCTTCGGTGATGAGATAGAGGAGATATCCACATTCGATCCCCTGACCGGTGTACGCAGGGATGAGCTCACCGAATACGTCATCTATCCGGCCAACCTGTTCGTGACTACTCGTGAGCGCATCAACCAGGCTGTCAGTCACATACAGGATGACATGATGCTGCAGGCCAGACACTTCACTGACACCGGACGGCCTGAGGAGGCAAAGCGTATACAGCAGAGGGTACAGTATGACCTTGAGATGATAAAGGAGCTGGGCTACTGCAGCGGCATTGAGAACTACTCACGTTACTTCGACGGGAGAGAGCCGGGCACAAGGCCTTTCTGCCTGATCGACTGCTTCCAGAAGGATTTCATCACCATCATTGACGAGAGCCATGCAACGGTGCCTCAGATACGTGCCATGTACGGGGGAGACCACTCGCGCAAGCAGACGCTGGTGGAGTATGGCTTCCGCCTCCCCTCGGCCCTTGACAACAGGCCGCTGAGGCTTGAGGAGTTCGAGTCACTGACGGGACAGACGATATATATGAGTGCCACGCCGGCGGACTATGAGATGGAGAAGAGTGAAGGGGCCTTTGTGGACCAGGTGATTCGTCCTACGGGACTGCTCGATCCTCCTATTGATGTGAGGCCCAGCCGCAACCAGGTTGACGACCTGATGGAGGAGATACGCCGCCGCTCCGCAGCAGGGGAGAGGGTGCTCGTCACCACCATGACCAAACGGATGGCGGAGGAGCTTAACACATACCTTGGCCGGTTTGACATCAGATGCCGCTATATACACTCTGACGTCGATACCCTTGAACGGGTGGAGATACTTGAAGGTCTCCGTTCCGGAGAGTTTGACGTGCTCGTTGGCGTTAACCTGTTGCGTGAAGGGCTTGACCTGCCTGAGGTGTCGCTCGTGGCCATCCTCGATGCTGACAAGGAGGGGTTCCTCAGGTCAGGAAGGGCGCTGACGCAGACAGCAGGCCGTGCTGCACGTAACCTCAACGGGCTGGTGGTGATGTATGCCGACAGGATCACCGGCTCCATGCAGGAAACGATAGACGAGACCAACAGGCGGAGGGCGAAGCAGCTTAAATATAATGAGGAGATGGGTATCACCCCGAGGCAGATAGTGAAGAAGGGTGGGGCTATGATAGCGGGACTGAGACGCAAGGGTGTGACTGTGAAAGCCTATGCCGGGCCCGAGAGGGCTGATGTCGCGGCTGACCCGGTGGTAAGGTACATGTCGAAGGAACAGCTTGAGAAAGCGATGGATAAGACACGCAGGCAGATGGAGAAGGCTGCCGCAGCGCTTGACTTTATCGAGGCAGCACGGCTCAGGGATGAGATCGAGGGAATGAGGAGGCTGGCGGGCGGCGGTGAACGGCAAGCATAGGGCAGGGAGCAGGGAGCAAGGGGCAGGGAGTAGGCAGCAGGCATTAGGCAATAGTGGGGACCCCACGATTGCACGATCGCACGATCTTCAAACACCTGATTACAGAAAACAATATTATATTTGAACATGACGAGGTCGTTAACAATACTTCTTTTTGCAGTCCTGGCTTTTTCAGGCTGCAGTGATAACCCTGAACCGGCGAAAGAGGGCAAGGTTATCGTGCTGATGTATCACCGTATAACTGACGGACCGGCAACGAACCTGTATGAGAGAAGCGCAGCTGATTTTGAGGCAGACCTGAAGTATCTGAGGAAGAATAAAATCCGTGTTATCGGGTTTGATGACCTTGAGAAGATGGTATTGTCAGGCGAGCCGCCCTCAACTGACTGTGCCATAATAACATTTGACGACGGCGACCATTCGTGGTACACTTTGGCCATGCCTCTTCTGAAAAGCTACAGGATGGGCGCCACATTTTTCCTGTGGGCCCTGATGATTGAAGATGACAGAGACTCGTTTCTCTCATGGGAGGAGGTCAGGCTGATGAGCCATTATATGGATGAAGAGGGGAGACGGCCGTTTGTCTTTGGCTCACATACACTCTACCATCAGCATCTCACGGCCAAAGAGGCAGCTTATAATGACCCTGTCGCCTTTGGCCTTTACCTTGATGAAGAATTCGGAGGCTCAAAACGACTGATAGAGGCCCATACCCCTGGCGATGTCACCGTTTTATCCCTTCCCTTCGGCGACGGTGCCGGTGACCCTGAAATCACAGCCGGTGCGGAGCTGAACGGGTACAGGTTCATCCGTACTTCAGAATGGGGAGCCATGGAGATCGGGAATGCAAACCTTCTAAGGATCCCAAGCCTTCCCATGCTTGACGACACCCCTTCGGACCTCATCGGAGATTACCTGGGACAATAAGAACAGATAACCGACAACAGATAACAGATAACCGACAACAGAAAACAGATAACCGATAACTGCAATAACATACTTCATGAAATCAGATAACAAAAAAGATTGCTGCCGTTTCAGGGCACATCCGTGGCATGGAATAGAAATAGGAGAAAGGGCTCCGGACGTGGTAATGACATTTGTGGAGATGGTCCCGACTGATACCGTCAAGTATGAGATGGATAAGATGTCAGGCTACCTGAGGCTCGACAGGCCGCAGCGTTACTCGAACGTGGTACCGGCACTCTACGGGTTCATCCCCCGGACGCTGACAGGTGTCAGGGTGGCCCAGTTATCGATGGAACGGACGGGTATGAGCGGCATCAGGGGTGACGGTGATGCAATGGATATATGCATCCTGACCGAGAAAGACATATCACACGGTGACATACTTGTACGGGCACGGCCCATCGGCGGTTTCCGCATGATAGACGGTAATGAGGCTGACGACAAGATCATTGCGGTCCTTGAGAGTGACGCCGTCTACGGCGAGTACGATGATATAGCCGATTGTCCGCAGATAGCCATAGAGAGGCTAAAGCACTATTTCCTGACCTACAAGGATCTTCCTGGAGAGAAGAGAAAGGTTACAATCCCTGAGGTGTATGACCGCGAGGAAGCTCTGGAGGTCATCAGGCGGTCGATGGAGGATTATGCGAAGGAGTTTGCCGGATGAGGCTGAAACAATAAATGGTTAAATCTCTGAGGCGGAAAAATCAAATACCCTGGTTCTCTCTCCTTCTTATTTCTTTAACGGCATCAATCATAGCTTCATAACCTTCAACAGGAACATATCCGGGGATGGAATTACCCGACCCTAATCCATATCCGCGAGCCTTCCTTCTGTATTCAGTTCCTTTTTCAAGCACCTCCCTGTATACATCATCACCGGACATGAGGCAAAGAGTATTTACATCTATTCCGCCGAAGAGACCGATCCTTTCGCTGTAGAGTTCAATCCACTTTTCAAACGGAGCTATCTGGTCCTCATTTGAATGTTTGGCATCGATACCCAGGTCAATTATATCATCCATGATATTGAAGATGCAGCCGCAACTGTGCAGAAGAAATTTTTTTCCGGAGGCGTGTACCATATCGATAATTCTGCTGTATTGCGGAAGGATATGCGTCCTTATCGTTTCAGGATCGAGCATTGTTGATGTTTTATAGCCAAGGTCATCTCCCATCCTGAAGAAAACAAAGATATCGCTGTAGCTTTTTATCATCTCTGACCAGAGAGTTACGTATAGATCTCCGATTTTTCTGAACAGGTCTCTGAACAGTTCAGGATCAAGGAACTGCATCAGGCAGAGAGGTTCAAAGCCGACGAGGTCCTGGCTTGATTCGAATATTCCGTAGCCGCATCCGCCATATGCCTTCATACCTCGTGGCATGACAACCCTTATCGCATCAAGGTGAGGTTTATATGTTCTCCAGAATATTTCCGGGATCTCATCAAACGGAAAGTTATTAAAATCTTCCCTTGTTTGTATCGGTCCTGGCCTGCCCCCCATTATTGCACCATGATCAGGAAAGATATCGCAGATTGCGGCCTCGTAATCAAATGCGTCATAGGTCATGGTTTTCCAGAAGCCAGCGATATTCCTATGGTACTCCATGTAATCTTTAGGTTCTACTCCCTGTAATCCTATCTCTTTTCCAAGATACTCAGAGATAAAGGGAAGATCGATGTGATGCTCATACAGCGGGAGCCGTCCTGGCCTCCCC
>JALOMM010000123.1 GCA_025455535.1 Bacteroidales bacterium
GCTGTGCCTCGTCCGGATCCGCCTTCGCCCCCCTGAGAGACAAGGTGGTACTGAATATCGTCGACGGCATAAAGGGATGTTTCAACGGCGGCCCGGGAGCCAATCCCCAGTTCTTCTGCGACTATCATACCATCATTACCGGTACCGACCCGGTAGCGGTTGACAGGATAGGATATGACATTGTCCTTGCCAAACGTATCGCCGAGGGGCTGCAGAAAGAGGGGGCTGCCTCTGCTCTTAACTTCATGGCAATGGCCGAGAAACTCGCCCTCGGCGTGGCTGACAGGGAGAAGATAGACCTGGTGGAGGTTGCATTTGGATAGACGAAATTATTTTCTGACTGAATATGTCACTTAAAACCGTCAAATTATATGTTGTCATTTTTTCGATGACCCTCCAGGGTTTCAGCCAGGGAGAATCATCCATACCATCACTGTCAGGATTGACAGACTGTGATATAAAAGTCACCCGGACCTTCAGCGAGAGTTCTTTATACGGATATATAAACGGGGGTGCGGAGCTCTATCTCGAGTACGGCTTTGACACACTCGTTGTATCAGAACTGCACGGCGGAGGAAGCGACATAAGTGTGGAGATTTACCGCATGAAGGATGATGAAGCGGCCTTCGGGATCTTCTCGGTGTCACGCTTCAGGTGCAACGGCGGGCCAAAGCTGACTGACCACATGTGCCGGTCAGCATACCAGCTGCAGTTTTGCAAGGGGCCGTTCTATGTAAGCATCATTAATGACACCGGCAACGAGGCTGACATCAGGCTCAGCAATGAGATCACCATGTACCTTCTGGAGCGAATCGCTGACCCACCCTTCAGTCCTGATAAATTCTTTGCCGCAGGGGTGAACGAGGAGGCGATGAAGAGCGCGGTGCTTGTCAGGGGTCCGCTGGGTGTTTTTAACGGTATACCCACTCTCTCAGATATTCTGGGTGAGGAAACAGGATACAGCGCACTCATAGTAAGGGAGGAAAGCAAAACCATTGCGTCAATGCGGTTTGTGTCAGATACGCTGGCAGCCGGATTCGTGCAATCAAATGTAAGGGGAATGCCGGCTGACAGCATGGTAACAAGCAGTAAATCAAACGTTTCATTCATTTCTCCGCAACATATCATGCTGACTATTGAATGATCGTTTCATATAATTATTATTTTTGACGTCACAATTGAGATAACAACCACATGCAGTTTTTCAAACCACTCGAGACAGGCAGCAAGGAAGAGAAGCCTGTCGCCACCGCTTCCGAGAGAGTTAAGTGTCTTATTGTCGGTTCAGGGCCGGCAGGTTATACTGCGGCCATCTATGCCGCAAGGGCTAACCTGCACCCGGTATTGTACACCGGACTGCAGCAGGGGGGGCAGCTGACCACGACCACCGAGGTTGAAAACTTCCCGGGCTATCCTGACGGTGTCACCGGTCCCGAGATGATGGAAGACCTGCGCAAGCAGGCTGAAAGGTTTGGCACTGACATCCGTTTCGGCATAGCCACTGCGTCAGACTTCTCAGGCAAGCCCCTTAAAGTCATCTTTGACAACACAACGGAGATAATGGCTGACGTGGTCATCATCTCCACCGGGGCGACAGCCAAATACCTGGGTATCCCTGCCGAGACAAAATATGCAGGGATGGGGGTGTCTGCCTGCGCCACGTGCGACGGCTTCTTCTATCGCGGCAAGGATGTGGCGGTGGTAGGAGGGGGCGATACGGCATGTGAAGAGGCTTCCTATCTCGCCGGGCTCTGCAACAAGGTTTACATGATCGTCAGGAGGGATGTCCTGAGAGCCAGCAAGGCGATGCAGCACAGGGTGATGAACGCCCCGAATATTGAGATCCTGTGGAAGTGCCAGGCGGAAGACCTCTTCGGTACCAACGGCGTTGAAGGAGCGACGATAATACGCCATAAAGGGACCCCTGAGGAGGAGAAGTTTAACATTAATATAGACGGTTTTTTCCTGGCAATAGGGCATACACCTAATTCAGATGTATTCAAACCGTGGGTGGAGACTGACGAGACCGGATATATAGTTACCGAGCCGGATTCAACGCGCACGAGGGTGCCGGGGGTCTTTGCCGCCGGTGACGTGATGGATCATGTCTACCGCCAGGCTGTCACTGCCGCCGGCAGCGGCTGCAAGGCTGCCATCGACGCCGAAAGATATCTTGCAGAACAATCATAACCTTACGTTACCAATGCGCAACTTCAAGAAAACCTTCCATATCAACGCCGAGCCTTCTGACATATATGCGGCCCTGACAAATCCCTATACAATCGAACTCTGGTCAGGTTATCCGGCTACGATGCCGGCAGAACCGGGTGAGGAGTTCCAGATGTGGAACGGTGACATCTGCGGGAAGATTATAGAGTTTGTTCCCGACCGTAAGGTGGTTCAGGAGTGGTACTTCGGGGATAATGACGTAAAGTCGATAGTGACCATCTCGATATCAGGCAAGGATGGTAATTCAAATGTGATTGTGGAACACACAAACATACCGGCAGGCGATTATGAAAATATTGCCGAGGGATGGAATGAATACTATATGGGAGCTATAAGACGCTTCTACAACCCCAACTTCTGATTACGGAGTATCTCTTTCACATCTTCGAGACTGCCGATTATCAGTCCTGATATACCGGTATAGCACTTCGTGACCGATTTCTCAGAAACCGTTTCGGCCCATCGCGGAAGCCATACGAGCATCTCATCGGTGATGAAAGCCAGAAGATCATTTCTTATCATCGCCTTGATCTCATAGTCGTCCTCCGTCAGATATTTTTCAATCATCAGGTTTATGAAAAGAAGCTGTATCCCAAGATGGTCGGCCTGCAAATTACACTCCTCCTCACGGCTGTATCCGTATCTTTTGTAAAGCAGTTCAAGCTGTTCCCGATAATAAGAAGGATCGGTGCCATTGCTGAACCACCGTGATGCCTCGGGAAAGGCTGTCGGGCTCTTGTCTTCGGAGAGGAGAGCATTGTAATTTGCACTTACGGTAACGGTGCAGGTTGACTTGTACTGACACGGTGATTTGAGCAGCCGACTGGCTTTTTCATATTCCCTGTTGCTGGTGTCAACAGGCAGATTCCGCAGTAACCCGCTGTCACATACATGCGGCAGGGAGCTCTCTGCAGGTGAGAGGGAAATCGATCCGCCAAGAAAAATAAAGAGTGCAGTGTAAGCCTGCAAAATTTCGTCAGGTGTGGATATGCCGTTAAGATTGCTGATCATCAGTATTTAAGTGTGAGATGTAGAAAAAACATCTGTATGCAAAAAATGTTCAGACCAGCATTCACTTGGTACAGTATTTGCGGCTTATAAGAGCTACCAAAGACAGAGCTATATGTCCAGAACTGTTTGGATTACAGCAGTTTTAATGCTGCTGACAGGATTCAGCTGTGAAAAGCTGGAAATAAGCGGAGATGTGCCTGAATGTGTCAGACGGATGGCTAAGTCACTGAGCAGGGAGGAGGTGAGGAACCCTCCGGCAATGATCGTTGAGTGGACCATCGCGTCGGGGGAGAAGTATTATTATGTCCCGCCCTACTGTTGTGACATGTACAGCGCACTGTATGATTCGGAGTGCAATCTCATCTGTGCGCCTGACGGCGGTTTTACAGGTGGCGGTGACGGCCGCTGCCCCTCAGAGATCATCAGTAACATCGAGTCAACCCGGATCATATGGGAGGACGAGAGGGAGCGGAAGTGAATTATGGAGTTATTGGATTATTGAGTTGTTGAATTACTGAATCATTGAATCTTTGAATTCTTAAGTGGGAGGATTGATAATCTCATTGTTTCACCTTATCGAGATCCTCCAGTCCCTCAATACCGATGTTGTCTGACAGGCTGGCTATCGTCTTCAGATCGAGATCACCCGTTATGGATACCACAGAGCTGCCATCACCTCCTGTTATCATCAACAGTTCAGCTATTTTTCCGTTGACCTCACGTATCATAAACCTTATCTCGTCATTCTGTTCCTTCACCGTCATCAGCTCCTCATAGCCGGAGGCATTAAGCTTTTTCTGCAGCTCTCCTATAAAGTTAATCCCCGAAACATTGGCAGCACTGTCAACCGCGAGTATCCTGATCCCCCTTATCCTGCTGACGAGATTCTGAAACTCCTGATCCTCAGTGTCAATACGCCCTCCCTTCCGTTATATTTTTCAAACAGGTCGTCGACAGGACTCTTCTGGCTGAACGATGGAAGCGAGAGTGCTGCTATGATGGATATGAGTACTAGTTTTTTCATGACCCTGATTTATTTATTTTCATTCCCTGTTGTCTTTGGAGTATTCTCCAGGTTATTCAGATAGCGTAATCTGCCAAGGTTGTTGCCGACGGCGTCATTCAGCCTGCCGAGGTCTTTCATCGCAGACGGCGCGATACTCAGGCTGCGCATTGAGCCAAGAGGCTCAGTACCGGCTTTCATGTTGCCGGAGACCATCGTGAGGATGCTTCTTACCTCGGCCATCGCCAGCTCCGGATCGTCATAAGTGTCAGCCCAGTCGCGGGGCCGCATATTGTCAAAAATAAGATAGGACCCAATCAGCAGCGCCGCTACGGCAGCTACTGATATTCCATATCTGAGTGCGGGACCAAACCGGTATATTTTCTTCTCAGTGCGGGTGACAGCCACAAGGTTTTTGAAAAAGTCGTCTGAAGGTTCAGGAACGGTTGATGCATTAACAGAGAGGTAATCCTTTTCGGTCTGAAAAAGATTCGATAAGGCAGGGTCAGAGAGATGTTCCCTCAGCTGAGCCTCCTCCTCTTCCGAGGTCTCACCCCTGAAGAACCTGTCAAGCAGTGCCTTTATCTGTTCCTGTTCCATAGCTGTATATCTTTTTCAATTCTTCTCTTACACTCTTCCTTGCCCTGGAGAGGGTTGTACGGAGTGTCTCCACGCTTGTCTGCATTACCACTGCTGCCTCCTCATAGCTGTATCCTTCCATGTCTCTCAGTATGACGGCGCTCCTGTAGGGTTCCTTCATCCTCTCCACGATGCCGGTAACCAGCGCGGCGGCCTCACGGCTGTCATGGTCGGTCACGGTCACATCGTCTGCCCTGCCGGTAATTATCACCGATCCAATCTCCTCATGTGACATCTTACGGCGCTTCCTGAGCATGTCGATGCACATGTTTCTCGTGACTGTCGTTGCCCATGCGGCAGGGCTTGCATAGTTGCCGAGCCTCGTTCTATCCTCCCACAGTTTCATCATCACCTCCTGTACCGTGTCCTCAGCCTCTTCCCTGTTGTTCAGGAAGCGGAAGGCGAGAGCATAAAGCCTTCGCCCTTCCGGCAGAATCACTTTCCTGAACTCTTCGGGTGTCATCTTCTCTTACAGTGCACCTCAAAGTTATCATTTCCCTGATGATTCGAGAAGCTCAAGGCGGGCAAGACCCTCGCCGTGATTTTCGGAGAGGCGTTCGACATCGTCGCGTGTCAGGTTGCCCTTTATCTGTATCACCGCCTCGCTGTCGCCTGAGGCTATGATCAGCAGTTCCCTGACTGACCTTCCGGAGCTCCTTATCATGACGAGCACGTCGTCATCGGAGTCTTTCACAGAGATCAGCTCCTCATAGCCTCCCCGTCTGATGTCGCCCTTCAGTTCTGACATGAAGCTGTTGCCGCTGCCGGCATAGCCGCTCTCCCTGCTTACAATCCTCACTGAGGTGATCTTCTCATCCAGGTAAGCCAGGTCGGGATCATCGTCCAAGTTCTTAAGCAGCCCGAACAGGTTGCCGTTGATGATCACCGAGGTATAGCCGTCCTTCCCCGAGTAGGAGGCGAAGAAATCATCAAGGCTATCCTTCTGTGCATTGAGTGCCAAGGCCATCAGGGCCACCGTACATAATAAAACCATTCTTTTCATGACTGTCCGTTTTTAAGGTTTGAAGATTTAATCTTCTACTATGACGAATAAGGATGAAAAACATTACAGGAATTGGGAAAATAAAAAATCCCTCTCCGGTGCGGAGAAGGATCTTATAGAGAAAGAGTATTGTTAACCTTTCAGTTCTTGAAGTCGGCTACGGTATCGGGGTATGCACCGGTCTCAAGTTTTTTCTTGATCTCCTTGAAGCACTTGATTGTATATTCCACATCTTCCATGGTATGTGCCGCTGTCGGGATGATGCGGAGCATGATGACACCCTTCGGCACCACCGGGTATATAACCACGGAGCAGAAGATGCCGTAGTTCTGCCTCAGGTCCTTGATCATATGTGTCGCCTGCGGTATCCCTCCCTTGAGAAAGATCGGTGTGACAGGTGATTCAGTCTTGCCGAGGTCGAACCCTGCCTCCCTGAAGCCTTTCTGAAGGGCCGTTGAAATTGCCCACAGTTTCTCGCGCAGCTCCGGATGCTCCTTGATCATCTCGAGTCTTTTGATGGCCCCTATTGTCATGGCCATTGGGAGAGACTTGGCGTAGATCTGTGAACGGAGGTTAAACCTGAGGTAGCTGATTACATCTTTGTCGCCTGCCACGAATCCTCCGATGCCTGCAAAGCTCTTTGCAAAGGTGCCGAAGTAGACGTCGATCTGGTCCTGCACGCCGAAGTGTTCTCCCGTCCCGGCGCCCGTCTTGCCCATTGTGCCAATGCCATGGGCATCGTCAACGAGAAGGCGGAAGTTGTATTTCTTTTTGAAGGAAGCTATCTTATCCAGTGCACCAAGGTCCCCGGCCATGCCGAAGACACCTTCGGTGATAACGAGTATCCCTCCCCCGGTCTCAGAGACGATCTTACGGGCATGCTCAAGCTGCTTCTCGAAGGCTTCCATGTTATTGTGAGGAAAGACAAACCTCTTCGCCAGCACCATCCTCAGTCCGTCCATGATACAGGCGTGTGATTCGGAATCATAGACAATGACATCATGTCTTCCCACAAGGGAATCAATGATTGACACCATACCCTGGTAGCCGTAATTCAACAGGTAGGCAGCTTCTTTGCCAACAAACTCGGCAGCCATCTGCTCAAACTTCTCATGCATCTTTGTCTGGCCTGACATCATCCGCGCTCCCATAGGCGAGGCAAGGCCGTACTGGGCTGTGGCTTCGGCATCAACCTTCCGTATCTCCGGGTGGTTGGCCAGCCCAAGGTAATTATTGAGGCTCCAGTTAAGAACCTCTTTGCCCATGAATTTCATTCTCGGGCCTATTTCGCCCTCAAGTTTGGGAAACATGAAGTATCCGTCAGCCATCTCCTGGTACTGTCCGAGTTCTCCACGATTCTTTCTGATTTTTTCAAAAATATCCACGTCTGTCTCTGTTTTGATTAATGCCCGCAAAATTATGAAATATCCAGGAGGGGAAGTACCTATTTATACCTATTTGCCCTATAATTTAACACTTCTTTAACCACTACCGCAGGATTATTAGAGCACTTTTGCATTCAATCCGACGGACGTATAAAAAAAAATAGTAATTTTGCGCAACATTTTAATTATGAGGTTCAGACTTCTGATAATTATTCTGCCGGCGCTCATCGTCACATCGTGCGGTGAGTATGAGAAGCTTCTCAAGAGCAGTGACTATGAGCTCAAGAAGCAGAAAGCCTATGACTATTATGATGATGGCAAGTATATCAAGTCCATAGAGCTGCTGCAGCAGATACTGCCCCGGTACAGGGCAACTGATGAAGCAGAGCAGCTTAACTGGATCAACGCCCAGGCACACTACAAGACGAATGACTACATCATGGCAGGAGCTTATTATCAGACCTTTGCAGATACATATCCAAGGAGCAACAACGCTGAGGAGGCATTATACCTGGTTGCAACATGTGACTATTATATGAGCCCCAGGGCCGAACTTGACCAGGCATATACACGCAAGGCAATAGAGAACTTCAACATCTTCCTGGCAAGGTACCCCGCAAGCATGTGGGCAGAGGTGAGCAAAAGCAGGGTAAAGGAGTTGCAGGAGAGGCTTGTTGAAAAGTCATACCTGAGTGCAAGGCTCTATTATGATCTTGAACAATACCGCGCTGCGACCGTTTCTCTGTCAAACAGCCTCAAGGAATACCCCGATACAAAATACCGCGAAGAGCTGATGTTCCTGAAGCTCGACGCCCTCTTCCTGTATGCGCAGAACAGTATTCCTGCAAGACAGGTGGAGAGGTATCAGTCAGCCCTCGACGAATATTACTCATTCATCGAGGAGTTTCCCAAAGGGAAGTTTTCAAGAGATGCGGAGAGGATCTTTCAGTCGACGGCAAAATACCTGAAGATAGATACCGCAGAAAAAACAGTAGCAAGTAACTGAATATTATATATAACATGGATTATAAGAAAACATCAGCATCCTATTCCACCATCACCAGGGATGTGGACAAGTTTGACAGTGCAACGGGCAACATTTACGAGAGTGTGATCATTTGCACCAGGAGAGCAAACCAGATCAGCGTGGAGATGAAGCAGGAGCTCAACTCCAAACTGGAGGAGTTTGCCTCTTTCAACGATAACCTCGAGGAGGTTTTTGAGAACAGGGAACAGATAGAGATATCAAAGTTCTATGAGAGGCTGCCAAAGCCCACACTTATTTCGCTCGCCGAGTTCGAGGAAGGTAAGATATATTACCGCAACCCCGAGAAAGAGCAGAAGCAGAAGAAGTAAACACGAAATAATATGCTGAAGGGCAGGAAGATACTGCTTGGCGTCACCGGAGGTATTGCCGCTTACAAAGCCGCAACTATCATCCGGTTATTTGTCAGGGAAGGGGCAGAGGTAAAAGTGGTTATGACACCCCTTGCAAAAGAATTCATCACCCCTCTTACCCTTGCAACCCTGTCGAAGAATCCTATTCTGGTCGACTTTTTTGACCCGGAGGACGGACGATGGAACAGTCATGTGGACCTCGCTATGTGGGCAGATCTTTATCTCATTGCCCCTGCCACTGCCAACACCATGGGAAAGATGGCGGCAGGGATAGCAGACAATCTCCTCCTGACCTCTTATCTGTCAGCAAGATGCCCTGTCTTCATCGCTCCGGCGATGGATCTTGACATGCTGGCCCACCCGGCTACGGTCAGAAATATGGAGGTACTAAGGTCATTCGGCAATCACATCATAGAGCCCGGGACAGGAGAGCTTGCCAGCGGTCTGTCAGGCAAAGGGAGGATGGCAGAGCCGGAGACAATAGTAGAGGAGATAAAAGCATTCCTCTCAAAAAAAAAAATAAGTGATCTTCCCCTGAGGGGTAAAAGGGTTATCGTTAACGCCGGCCCGACTGTCGAACCTATCGACCCGGTACGCTTTATCAGCAACTATTCTTCCGGCCGCATGGGTATTGCACTTGCCGACAGGGCGGCTGAGATGGGCGCCGAAGTGACTCTTGTCCTTGGCCCGGTGTCCGTCAGGCCATAACACCCCGGGGTGAAGACAGTAAATGTCAAAACTGCAGAAGAGATGAAGGACGCCACCCTCAATGCCTTCCGTGACTGTGATATAGCCATACTTGCTGCTGCCGTGGCTGACTTCACTCCCGAAACGACCCGGGAAAGAAAGATGAAGCACGTGGTCCATCACTACTGACTGATCGCCTGTAAGTTGAGGTTGTAGTGTCGCCAAGGCCGAAAGGGCTTCCTCGCGGATTTGAATGCCCCGCTCGCGCAG
>JALOMM010000124.1 GCA_025455535.1 Bacteroidales bacterium
TGCGCCGTTGGCGTGAAACCTGGCCGGTGGCTTTCGAGCAGCTCTTCAGCCGCCTGACAGATCAGTCGAGTGATGGCCGTGGCGTGCGCGAGTTCATCGCCGTGCTGCAACTGTGTCGCCGCTACCCGCTGCCGCTGGTCGAGCAGGCAGTTCGTCAAGCCCTGGAATATCGTTGCACCCATGCCGATGGCGTCGAGTTGTGCCTGCGCCAACTGGTGAACCCAGACGTGCGTGTGCCCTCACTGGATCTGGCTGGTGGTCGCCCAGCCTGGGTTACCGTGGGCGCACAGCCGCTGGACCTGCAACGCTATGATCGGCTACTTCAGAGGGCATGATCATGGAAACCAACATGCTCCTGGAGGCATACCTCAAGCAGTTACGTTTGCCGACTGTCTTGCAGAACTACCGCAAGTTCGCCGACGACAGCGCCCGAGCCAATCGGAGCTACGACCACTATCTACTGGCCTTGCTAGAACAGGAAGTGGCGCAGCGCGAGAAGAACCGCCAACAGCGGCGCATCAAAGCGGCTCGCTTCCCAGCACTCAAAGACCTGGCGACCTTCGACTTCTCAGCCGTACCCGACCTGAACAAGGTTCGGGTGCTCGACCTGGCCCGAGGCGAGTACATCGTCAAGCGGGAGCCCATCTTGATGGTGGGCAATCCAGGCGTTGGGAAAACACATGTTGCCACCGGTTTGGCCGCAGCCGCGTGTCGCCAGGGCTACAAGGTGCGCTTCTACAACGCAGCCGGCTTGGTCAACGACATGATCCAAGCCCAGGACGAGCATCGCCTGACCCGGCTCTTGAACGCCACCCTCAAGCACCAACTGATCGTCTTGGACGAACTAGGGTTCATTCCCTTCACACCCACTGGCGCTCAACTGATCTTCCAGTTCTGCTCAGCGCTCTACGAGCAGGTGGCGTTGATCGTCACCACCAACCTGCGCTTCGCCGACTGGACTCAGGTCTTCGGCAACGAGCGCCTGACCGCCGCCTTGCTCGACCGGCTCACGCATCGAGCCCATATCCTGGAGTTCATTGGCGAGTCCTATCGCTTCCGTCAACGGATGCAACAAGACGCTCCCCATGCCAGTCAGCCTTGATGCGAAGCCTGGGCTGTGGAAATATGGAAAACCCTCCGGGCGGCCCTACGGGTTTCCCACATTTCAACAGCCTCTACTACGACGGGTGGCCCTCTTTTCGATTATCAATGTGCAGGGTCGAGAGCCTGAGTGGCTCGCTTGTTGAAATGTGCAGCTCAAATCCCACAGGATGGACCCTGATGCTTTCCACCAGTTCAGCCAGTGCCCTGTCAACCATCTTCCTGTGGTCAAAGATAAGGTCCGGAAGATCTGCGATCGATCTCCAGTGAGCACCATTTTTTGCCTGCTTCATCCGGTCTATCTCATGTATGCCTATGAGTGCGAAGTATGCACTGGAAATAACCCGGGCACCGGGGTCGCGTTCAACGTCACCGTAGGAATACAGCTGTTCCATATAGAGGTCCGATATCCCTGTCAGGCTTCTGAGCACCCGGCTGGCAGCATCATCAAGGCTCTCTCCCTCCTGTACGAAACCGCCGGCGAGAGACCATTTGCCCTTTGCAGGGTCGAAGCCGCGCTTGATGAGCAGCAGCTTGAGCTCTCTATCGGCTATTTCATACCCGAAGATGATACAGTCAACAGCCACGTAATGTTTCGGATGCTCCGAATAGACCTTCGTCATAAGCCTTTGTTCAGATGATAGTAAAGATCATTCCATCTGAGTTCTTTCTTCAGCTCCCGGAGATCACACTTTTCGCCGATAAGTATCAATTCGATACCGGTTATTGATGCAAAGTCCTCCATATGCTCAGCAGTCAGGGCTTGGCTGAACCCGGTATGGTGTGCCCCTCCGGCATGGATCCATGCCGTGGCGGCAGTCTTAAGGTCGGGGTCAGGCTTCCAGAGCACGCTGGCAACCGGAAGCTTTGGCATCAGCGGGCATTCAACCACCTCCATGGTATTGACGATCAGTCTGAAACGGTCACCCATCTCTACCATCGATGCAGCTATTGCTCTCCCCGGCCTAGTCCGGAATGTCAGTCTTGCAGGGTCAGCCTTGCCGCCTATGCCCAGCGGATGCACTTCAAGAACAGGTTTCGCGGCCGCAATTGTGGGGCAAACCTCAAGCATGTGAGCTCCCAGCACTGAAGTATTTTCAGGGTCAAGATGATAAGTGTAATCCTCCATGAAAGATGTTCCCCCCTTGAGTCCATGTGCCATAACCTTCATTGCCCTGACCAGTGCTGCTGTTTTCCAGTCACCCTCGGCCCCGAAGCCGTATCCGTCAGCCATGAGACGCTGGACGGCAAGTCCCGGCAACTGTACGAGGCCATGAAGGTCCTCGAACGTGGTTGTGAAGGCCTTAAAACCACCCTTCTCAAGGAAACTGCGCATGCCTGACTCAATGCGTGCCGCCTCTCTGACGGATGGGGAAGAGAGTGCCTTTGCAGATGCCTTGTATTCATCTCCGTATTGTTTAACGAGAGCCTTAACCTGCTTCTCAGGTACCTTGGTGACAGCATGAGCCAGATCACCAACGCCGTAACCGTGTACCTGGTAGCCGAGCTTTATCTGTGCTGATACCTTATTGCCTTCCGTAACGGCCACATCACGCATGTTGTCACCAAAGCGTGCAATCTTGAGTGACATTGCATCGAGAGCGGCCATCGCTGCCCTCGCCCATACTCCAATGGCATCCACGGCAGCCTTATCCTGCCAGTGACCTACCACCACCTTACGCTCAAGCCTCAGCCGTGAACAGATGTAGCCGAACTCACGGTCTCCGTGAGCTGACTGGTTGAGGTTCATGAAATCCATGTCAATCTCAGTCTCCATGTCAATCTCAGTCCATGGGATGTCGCGGTTGAACTGGGTATGAAAGTGGAGCAACGGCTTGCTGAGTTGTCTGAGGCCTGAGATCCACATCTTTGCCGGAGAGAAAGTGTGCATCCATGCAATAATGCCCGCACACTCGGGCGAATTGTTCGCTTCAAGACAGATTGCCGTAATGGCATCAGCACTTGTAAGGACAGGCTTGAATACCACCCTGGCCGGAATGGCACTGGCCTTATCGAGAGCCCCGGCAATTATAGCCGAATCTGCATTAACCTTTTTAAGTGTCTCTTCACCATACAGGTGCTGGCTGCCGGTCACAAACCACAGTTCAATTGCCTCTTTGTTCATTGTCATTAACTGTTGATGTTTTAATTCCAGAAATAGATATAGAATGCAATTATCACGGTTAGAATTATTGCCGAGTTAATGACATCCCACTTGTTCCAGCTGGCTCTTGTAATTGCTTTTTCCTCAGCTGACTGCGACCCCAGGTAGAGACCGCGTATTCTTGCCTCGTCAGCTTTGGGGGTAAAGTAGCTCACTATTACCATCGTAACTATCACAATAATGAAGAGGGCGATCTCATAATGAAGCCAGTTGGGCTCGACAAAGATACCGTAGATCAGTCCGTCAGGATTGAGTCCGCCCGCCAGCACTTTAAGGAGCAGCCTGGTCATACCCAGGGTGAAGCCGACGACAAGTCCGGTTATGCCTGCTGCCGGAGTCGTCCTCTTTGAAAGGATCCCCAGTGCAAATACGGCAGCGATGCCCGGTGCAAGAAGTGACTGCACATCCTGAAGGTAGGCATAGAGCACCTTCCCGAGCCCTCTCATCACAGGGATCCACAGAATGCCAAGGATCACTACTGTTATGGTAGCTAAGCGTCCTACCCTGACAAGCTCTTTTTCGGGAGCCTGAGGCTTGTATTTCTGATAGAAGTCAATTGTAAAGAGTGTTGCTGATGAGTTAAATAATGAGGCGAGCGAACTCATCAGGGCAGCCAGTATACCTCCAACCACAAGCCCCTTGAAACCCATGGGCAGCAGTTCCCTGACAAGGGTTGAGAAAGCTGAGTCAGATCCGTTTAACGTGATAACACCCTGCTGGTCAAGAGCAAAAGCGATCATACCCGGGATAAGAAAGATGAACACAGGTGTCAGTTTCAGATAAGCGCCGAAAATTGTACCGCGCCGTGACTGTTTCTGATCGCGCCCTGACAGCACGCGCTGCACTATGTACTGGTCAGTGCACCAGTACCAGAACCCTATTATCGCCGATCCGAGTATGACACCTGTCCACGGATAGTCGGGGTCACGGGGTGATCTTATCAGTGAGGTCATCGAATCACCAAAATCATTTGACGGCACTGCGCGGCATATCTGCATCAGCTCATCCCATCCCCCCACCTTGATGATTCCAAGTATGAGCACGGTAACAGAACCTATAAGCAGTACCGGTGTCTGTATCACTGATGTCCACAGCACAGCCTTCATGCCGCCGAGAACAGTATAAAGTCCGGTAAGCAAAACCAGGCCTATGGCGCTGATCCAGAAAAAGTCTATACCCCATACTGATTCAATTCCGAACACATCCTTGAATACCACTCCCCCGGCATACACTGTCACAGCCACCTTGGTCAGTACATAGCTTACAAGTGAGATTATCGAGAGGAATGACCTGGATGCCTTGTTATAACGGCGCTCGAGGAATTCAGGCATTGTGAAGACGCCGCTGCGGGCGTAGAACGGCACAAAGAGCCATCCGAGCAGGAGTATCAGCCAGCCATGCATCTCCCAGTGTGCCATGGCCATCCCTGAGGAAGCTCCTGCGCCGGCAAGGCCCACAAGGTGCTCCGATCCGATGTTTGATGCAAAGATCGATGCACCGATGGCGAGCCATGTGGCATCGCGTCCGGCAAGAAAATAATCAGTTGATGTATCTTCCTTTGAGCGTATAGCCCAGATCACAACTACGACAAGGGCAAGACAAAAAAGCCCAAGTACAATCCAGTCAAGCAAAACCATACTGCACAGTTTATTTGGTTAATATTTAATCGCTTCGCTACGTATCAAGGTCTGAAGGTCTGAAGTCTGTAAAGTCGAAAGTCCTTAAAGTCGAAAGTCCTTAAAGTCGAAAGTCTGAGGGTCATGCAGTCATGCGATTCTGTTGCTTAAGTGCCTGACATTCAATTCTTAATTCTTAATTCTTAATTCTCAACTCTTAACTACTGCCTGCCCCTTGCTCCCTGCCTGCATCATGCAAGTTAAACGTTTTTTAAATGTAACTTATACACTTGTAATATATTTTTTTTAAAAAATAATCAGAACATTCATCTTTTCTTCATCTTTAACTGATAGCTTTGTGTTGAAACTTCCCAATCATCTGTGGTTCATATGATTTGGAGCAGTTTGATAAGGCCGGTTAAAAACCGGGAATTGAAATGAAAAAGTTGATAAAGATATTACTGATAATCCCCCTGACATTTGTCACGGCTTTAATTATAAATGCCCAGGGGGTTGCTCCTGTTGCTGACACACTGGCAACGAAGGCGCAGAAGACTGAAAAACAGACCCAGACGCAGAATCAGGAGCAATCCGGATCGCAGAATCAGGTTCGGGAGCAGTCGGGCAACCCTGAGCAGGCCCCTGGCCAGGTAAAGAAAAGCAGCAGCGGTGAGGTAAAGCAGGTCCGCAGTGCCCGTCCCAGCAGCATCTCCAGAGGGGCCCGTCCGGCGTCTGTTGAGAGACCCTCAGGATCACGCATACCAAAAGGAGTTGGCAAACCCGGCGGAGTAAAAGGACCGGGAAAACGATAAATTCACCTTCCTGTTCCTGAGATGAAGAGAGATACCATGGCTCCCAGGATCATTATCAGCACCCTTCTGCTGGTGTTGTTCTGCCATGTATCTGCACAAACAGTCTCCGATACAATTGCTTCAGACACTGTTTCAACCCCAGGCCGGAAAGAGAGTATTCACTCACTTTACGGCGGTGCCGGAATGGGCAGCAATATGATCTATCTTGGTTATACATTGAGCCAGGACAGGCCATTCGGATACGGATATATTTCTTACGGACTCAAAGACAAACTCTATTTCTCTGCAACAGGCTACACACTGAGCGATCTTTCTCCGTTCATCGCCTATTACAGTCTCGACATGAGTTTTGCCCACACCTTCAATTCCTGGTTTGACATAAGCCTCAGCCTATCGAGATATAATGTACAGGAATCTCTAAAGGATACCCTGTTCAACAGTTTCTCCTATGCCGATGCGACACTCGGGTTTGACTGGAAGATACTTTATACAAAACTTTCCGTCGGAGGGGTGCTGGCTGAAGAGAACGGACTATACCTGCAGTTCAGGAATTCGAGGTATTTCGAAACCCCATCCTTTGCAAAAGATAAAGCATATTTTTACTTTGATCCGTATGTCAACCTTCTGCTCGGGACAATGTACAGGGTTGATACTTCTGAAACCACAACAGGTGGAGGATGGCAGCCGGGCAATCGTCCCTGGGGAAACGGAGGCACAACCACCACCTCAACAGTTATTTCCGACAAGTTCGGTTTCATGGAGCTTGACTTCGGTCTGCCCATCGCCTTCACATATGACTTCTTTACCATTGAGGCCGAACCGGGATACATCCTTCCGCTCTATGACGATAACGGAGCTCAGGAGATGAAAGGATTCATCTTTCTGATAAGTGCCTTCTTCAGATTTTTTTAACTTTGAGCTATGAACGTTCTCATCGTTGAAGACGAGAAGAGTCTCGCCCGCGAGATAGAAGCATATCTCAGGAAAGAGAACTTCCTGTGCGATATGGCTTTTACCGGAACGGAGGCATCAGAAAAGATAGCAATCAACCTGTATGACTTTGTCCTTCTTGACCTGGGTCTTCCCGATTATGACGGCCTTGACCTTATCAGGGAGGCAAGAAAGAATAACATTGATGTTTCATTTATCATCATTACTGCCCGCGGTGCAGTCGAAGACAGGGTCAGGGGACTTGACCTCGGTGCCGATGACTACCTCCCGAAACCTTTTGCCCTGGTTGAGCTCCACTCACGCCTGATGGCGGTGGCGAGAAGAAAATTCAAGATCACAGACGCCGACATAAGCCTCGGAGAGTTTATTATGGGCGTTCAGGCAAGAAAAATACTGCATCAGGGGAAAGAGGTGGAACTTACAAAGAAGGAATATGACCTCCTCCACTACCTGGTTATAAATCACGGCAAGGTGCTCGCACGCCATCAGCTTTATGAGCATATATGGGGGAATACACTTGATGATCAGTACGACAGTAACTTCATTGACGTTCATATTAAGAATATCCGCAAGAAGATGAATATGCACGGACCGACGCCATGGCTCGAGACTGTCAGGGGAGTGGGCTACAGGATCAGTACGGAAGAGTAATATTGATCCTTCGAAGCCATGAAACTACAGACAAAACTTGCCCTCTTCAACCTCATCTCAAAACTGGTTTTCTCTGCACTTTTCATCGGCTTCCTTCCACTGATAATTGAGCGTATCAATACCCTCCAGACAGACAGGGAGCTCATTGACAAGAGGGAAGAGGTGATAAAGCTCATTTCGGAGATCGGACTCGAGCCACTCATAACCTCAGAAGCTGAAACCGGCTTCGGCAGCTACAATATCCTGAAGGAGGAATTCATCAGCCTTGAAAGGATTGACCTGGAAGAGGACTGGAACTTCATCGAGGTAGCCACCAGGATCGTGGACGAAGAGACCATTGATTATCGTGTTCTCAATTATTCGATAAAAATAGACGGACAGACATACCTTCTTGAGATTGGCAAGAGTCTCTCGAGCATAAGATATGCTGCCAAAAACATCCGCACCGTTATACTGCTCTTTCTTGCTCTCTTTATTGCCGTAACACTGATAACTGACCTCACGTACACTGCGCGCATCTTACGGCCTCTCAGGATTATTACCCGGAGGCTCGTGACAACATCATCGCCCTCTCTTGCTGACTACAGTCCGGTTGTCACCACCACGAAAGACTTCCGTCAGCTTGACCAGACGCTGCGCGAGCTGATGATGAGGATTGATGAGCTGTTCCGTAAGGAGAAAGAGATAACGGTAAATATTTCGCACGAGCTGATGACGCCTGTCTCGGTGCTGCGCAGCAAGCTCGAGAACATGCTCATGAAAAAGGATCTTGATCCGGAGATAGAAACAGGAATAGACGAGTCGCTGCGTACACTGCACCGTCTCAAGTCACTTATTAACTCCCTGCTGATGATCGCCCGGCTCGAGAGCAGGCAATACCTCAGGGAAGACGAAGTCAGTCTCGAGGAACTGATAACCGAAATTAAAGGCGAACTGTCACCCATCGCAGCAGATGCGGGGGTAAGGATAACGTCAGACTGCCCAGGCACCTTTATCTTCCGAAAAGCTAACAGGTCGCTCCTGTTCTCGATGTTCTACAACGTGGTCAATAATGCCA
>JALOMM010000003.1 GCA_025455535.1 Bacteroidales bacterium
TTAAGTTTCTCCCCTCAGCCGATATTGTCTTCTCGTGGGATGAAAAGAGCAGGGTGCTCAGGGTGAGGCCGGCAGTAAGTTTTCAGAGTAAGACCAGCTACATCATCAGGATAGGGGCCTCGGCCTGCTCAAGGTGGAAGGTGCCCCTTGCCGCAGCATCAGAGTATGCGTTTGTCACTAAAAACAGGAGTGCGCTGAAGCTGGAGGATGGTTTTCCGTCAGCCGCCACAACAGGTGTCACTCTCTATCCACAGGTAAGATTATGGTTTGATGCCCCGCTGAATCAGTCGACATCACAGGCAGGAATAAGGCTGCTTGATGATCAGGGCCAGTCGCTCGCAAAAGTGAGGGAAGAGTGGCATGAGTCAAACGGGATGGGGGGGTACTTCTTTGAGCTTTCGCAGCCTCTGGCATTGAACAAACAGTACCGCCTCAATGTCAGTTCCTCTGTCACTGATGTTACGGGTCTTTCCACAGGTCAGTCTGCTGAGATTCCATTCACATCACGCACAAAAAGCTATGAGACCGGCACCACTGTCGAGAGCTATGACAATATTTCTGATTTCTGGGATCCGGATGCCAGCGGCAGCACGGTAGGAACGGACAATCCTCTTACAACCTTCACTGCATCACCGGAGAGAAAGCGTTCAGGCAGCAATGCCGGGAGGCTCGACTATGTATTCACGGGTGCCGACGGCGGAGTATGCCGTGTCTTTGACACCAGGAAGCCTTCAATCGGCTCTTCGGCTTCAAATCTTTTCGGCATATGGGTTTTCGGTGACATGAGCATGAACATACTGGAATACTGGTTCTACTCTGCCGGTTCCACAAATCATATTGTTTATGTTGACACCCTCGACTGGGCAGGCTGGGACCTGAAGACCATTCCTTTCTCATCCATCGGCGGAAGCGGCGAAAGGCTTTACCACAGTGTTGTCATAAGGCAGACGCCGGTGGGCGCAAAGAAGGGTACAGTGTGGTTTGACGACGCCACGGTAATAGTTCCGACAGCTGTTGAGAAACTGGCGGATGATGCAGGTTCTTTAACAGTCTATCCTAATCCGGCATCCGCATCCGTAACCATAGTCTATGATCTTGCTTTGCAATCGGCAGTCTCTGTTGACCTGTTCACCGTTGACGGCAGGAGGGTGATGAATATATACACCGGAACGGAGGATCCCGGGCCGAAAATACAAGACTGGTCTCCGCCGTCCTTCCTGACAGCAGGAACCTATATCATACGGCTTGAACAAAGGTCACCGGCAGGCGTATCGTCATCTGCCGTGCTGCTGCTGCTGGTAAGGTAGATTCAAACGCACCGTACAGGTATAAAAACAGCAGAGGCGTTGCATGCAACGCCTCTGCGATGTTTATTAAACGGGATTAGTTTTTGCCGAACTTTATTGCAGACTGTGCTGCAGCAAGACGTGCAATCGGAACCCTGAACGGGGAGCAGCTGACATAAGTCAGTCCGTTTCTGAAGCAGAACTCCACCGATGCGGGATCGCCTCCCTGTTCGCCGCAGATGCCTATCTTGAGGTCAGGCCGTGTAGCCCGCCCTTTCTGAACGGACATTGTTATGAGCTGTCCGACGCCGTCCTGGTCGATTGTCTGGAACGGGTCAGCAGCGAGCATCTTATTGTCAAGATATTCATGCAGGAAGCCGCCGATGTCATCACGGCTGAAACCGAATGTCATCTGGGTAAGGTCATTGGTACCGAAGGAGAAGAACTCGGCGCTCTTTGCCATACGGTCTGCAAGCAGTGTTGCGCGCGGTATCTCGATCATTGTGCCGTACTTGTAAGAAATCTTGCTGATTCCAAACTTTTTGCACACCTCGGCGTAAACCCTGTCAACAACTTTCTTCGTGAAGTCGAGTTCTGAGACATCACAGGTCACCGGAACCATGATCTCGGGCTGCGGATCCCTGCTTTCCTTCATCAGTTCGGCGGTAGCCTCGAAGATGGCTCTGATCTGCATCTCCGATACCTCAGGGTATGTCACACCCAGGCGTACGCCGCGGTGGCCCATCATCGGGTTTGATTCATGCAGGGCCTCTCCGCGTTTTGCAACAGCCTCAATGGAAATTCCAAGTGCACTGGCCAGTTCAGCCTGCTTCTCTGCTCCCTGCGGAACGAATTCGTGAAGCGGGGGATCAAGCAGGCGGAACGTCACGGGCAGCCCGTTCATTGCCTCCATGGTGCTCTTGATATCCTTCTTGACAAAGGGGAAGAGCTCGTTGAGGGCGTTCCTTCTTTCAGCCTCGGTAGAGCTGAGAATCATTTTGCGCAGGAGGAAGAGCGGCTGTTCTGACCCTTTGCCGTAGAACATATGTTCTGTACGGAAGAGGCCTATCCCTTCAGCTCCGAACTCACGTGCAATCTTTGCATCGTCAGGGGTGTCGCAGTTGGTTCGAACACCCATGGTACGGAACTTGTCAACCATTTTCATGAAGGTCTGGAACCTTGGGTTCTCGGAGGCATCCATGAGTGCAATTGCACCTTTATAAACATTTCCTCTTGTTCCGTTCAGCGTTATTACGTCACCCTCACTGAGCACGATGTCAGTGCCTGTTATCCTTGCCTTTTTGGCTGCTGCTTCAACATGCATACCACCGGCGCCGACGATGCAGCACTTACCCCAGCCTCTTGCGACGAGGGCTGCGTGTGATGTCATCCCTCCGCGGGCGGTAAGGATACCTTCTGCAGCGCGCATCCCTTCAACGTCCTCAGGGTTGGTCTCCTCGCGCACAAGGATCACCTTTTCGCCCCTGCGGTTCCAGGCGACTGCATCTTCAGCCGTGAAAACGATCTTGCCGACAGCGGCGCCCGGTCCTGCCGGAAGACCCTTCACGAGAGGAGTCACTTTCTTCTCGGCTGCAGGGTCACAGATAGGATGGAGGAGCTCATCAAGCTGTGCAGGGTCAACCCGCATGACAGCCTTCTTCTCGTCTATCAGTCCCTCTGCAAGCATATCCATAGCCATGTTAAGGGCGGCAGTGCCTGTACGCTTTCCGGCGCGGCACTGAAGCATATAAAGCGTCCCTTCCTGGATGGTGAACTCGATGTCAAGCATGTCATGGAATGCCTTTTCAAGGGTGTTCCTTATTTCAACAAGCTCCTTGTATGTTCCCGGCATCGACTCCTGCATGCTGTGGAGGTGCTTATTCTGTTCGTTCTTTGTGTCATCGTTGAGCGGGTTCGGGGTGCGGATACCTGCCACAACGTCTTCTCCCTGTGCATTTACAAGCCACTCGCCGTAGAAGATGTTATCACCTGTTGCCGGGTTACGGGTAAAGGCGACACCGGTAGCCGATGAGTCACCCATGTTGCCGAACACCATAGCCTGTACGTTTACAGCTGTGCCCCACTCATCCGGAATACCCTCTATGCGACGGTATGATACAGCCTTCTTCCCGTTCCAGCTTTTAAATACGGCTTTGATGCCTCCCTCAAGCTGCTCACGTGCATCATCGGGAAACTCCTTGCCGAGTGAATTCTTCACCCTTTTCTTAAACTCTTCAGCAAGATGCTTCAGGTCATCAGAAGAAAGATCTGTGTCTGACTTGAATCCTTTTTTGTGCTTGTACTCATCAAGCATCTCATCGAGCTGCTTGCGAATCCCTTTTCCGTCGGTCGGTTCAATTCCTTCTGCCTTTTCCATGACCACGTCAGCATACATCATTATCAGACGGCGGTATGAATCCCATACAAACCTGGGGTTATTTGTCTTTTTGATGAGACCGGGAATTGTCTCTGAACAAAGTCCGATATTGAGAACTGTATCCATCATGCCCGGCATCGAACTGCGGGCACCGGAACGGCACGAGACGAGAAGGGCATTCTCCCTGTCACCGTATTTCATCCCCATTGCTGCCTCTGCCTTTTTCATAGCTTCCCATACCTCAGGCATGAGTTCTGCAGGCAGCTCACAGTTGTTCTCATAATATTCCGTACATACATCAGTGGTGATTGTAAATCCGGCAGGCACCGGCAGTCCGAGGAGACACATCTCAGCCAGGTTGGCACCTTTTCCACCAAGCAGATTTTTCATATCTGCCTTACCATCAGCAGTTTTGTTGCCGAAGGAATAAACACGTTTAACTTTTGACATAGTTTATCTTAATTATAATTATTAAAAAAGCCTTTTTTTCGATCCGCAAAAATATAAATTATGCTGATATTAAGAAACACCTTTTAATTAATGTTTTGACCTCGGATGGAACATAATGAGAGTGTCTCTCAGGTAACTCCTGTCGATATGAGTATATATCTCTGTGGTTGTAATTGATTCATGGCCAAGCATCTCCTGTACAGCACGCAGGTCGGCACCCCCTTCAACGAGATGTGTGGCGAAGGAATGGCGGAAGGTGTGAGGGCTTATCTTTTTTCGTATGCCGGCGGCGTCAGCCAGTTTTTTTATGATTGTGAAAATCATCACCCTGGTCAGCCTCCTGCCCCGCCTGTTGAGGAAAATAATATTCCCGTCAGTGATAACCGGAAGGCTGTTTCTTGTCTCCAGATAATTGTCTATCTCTTTCAATGCCACTGAACCGATTGGCACAAGCCTTTGCTTGTTACCCTTGCCGGTCACGGTGACAAAGCCTTCACTCCGGTGCATATCAGTAAGTTTCATGTTTACCAGTTCTGACACGCGAAGCCCGCAGCTGTACATGGTTTCTATCATTGCCCTGTTTCTGTGGCCTTCAGGGAGGCTGAGGTCAATGGCAGCAATAATCCTGTCTATCTCCTCAGTGGTCAGTACCTCGGGCAGTTTCATCCCCACCCTCGGCGATTCAAGCAACGTTGACGGGTCCTCTGTTATGATCCCTTCAATGATCAGGTACCTGAAGAAAGCCCTGATACCTGAAATCAGCCTGGCCTGTGTCCGTGCAGAATTATTGCTGCCGGCGCCTGATGCCACGAAATCACTCAGGTCGCTATAAGTGATCCCGGCAGGGTTCCTCTCTTTCTTATTCTCACTTAAGAATTCCCTCAGTTTACGCAAGTCGTTGAGATATGCTGCAACACTGTTGTGTGAGAGTGACCTCTCGATCATGAGGTAACTCCGGTAACCTCTCAGTGCTGTTATCCATTCCTTATCCATCTGTCCGTAAACTGACGGTCAAAGTTATATCATATTAAATAATCTCCGTAAATCCGGTCATTTCTTTATTTTTGCATCATGACCGCATGACCGCAAGGCAAAAGGCAAAAGGAGAAAGGCAAAAGGGAAAAGGCAAAAGGGAAAAGTTTAAAGAGATTAGATCCCGGACATATTGAGAGGAGACTTTGATGATGAGAATTGCGATAATTAACGGGCCGAATCTGAATCTGCTCGGAGTGCGGCAGCCTGAGATTTACGGCAGCACCGGATTCAACGAATACATGAGTGAGATGGGGTCCCTGTTTCCAGACATTGCATTCGTTTATACACAGTCCAATATCGAAGGAGAGCTTGTCAGCCTGGTCCAGGAAGCCGGGATAAAATGTGACGGAATCATAATCAATCCGGGGGGATACACTCATACCTCGGTAGCGATAGCTGACGCAATTGCTGCTGTCAGGGTTCCAGTCATTGAAGTTCACATCTCGAACCTCCTTTCAAGGGAAGAATTCAGGCATTCAAGCATTACGGGGAGATATTGCCGTGGAACAATAATGGGACTGGGGCTCGACGGATACAGGCTGGCAGTGAAGGCAATAATGAAGATATCAGATAAATAAACCGGAGAATGGCAAAAGGATTTATTAAGAAGCGGACAAAAATCGTTGCAACCATTTCTGACAAGAACTGCGAACCCGATTTTCTCAGGAAACTGCATGAAGCAGGAGTGGATGTAGTGAGGATAAACTCAGCCCACCTCTCACCGGAAGGGGTGATGAAGATCGTTAACAATACCCGCAGTATTTCAGATAAGATAGCTATACTGCTTGATACCAAGGGTCCTGAGATAAGAACCACCATATGTGACGAACCCATCCGATTCCTGAAAGGGCAGAAGATTAAGATTGCCGGCAACGGCGACGCCAAAACAACAGGCTCTGTCATCAATGTAAATTACGGAGATATTGCCAGGCAGGTACCTTCAGGGGCAGTCATACTGATCGATGACGGTGAGCTCGAGATAAAGATTACAGGCAAAAGAGGCGATGAACTGGAAGGTACCATTGAGAATGACGGCACACTTGGATCAAGGAAGACTGTAAATATTCCGCAGGTAAGGATAAATCTGCCTTCCGTAAGTCAGCGAGATCTGATATTCATTGACCTTGCCGTGAAGCTTGACCTTGAGTTCATAGCCCATTCATTTGTAAGAACAAAGAAAGATATCCTGGCTGTTCAGAAGATCCTTGACGGTCACGGAAGTCAGATAAAGATCATAGCCAAGATAGAGAACCAGCAGGGTGTCGACAACCTGGAGGAGATCATGGACCATTCATACGGAATAATGGTTGCCAGGGGCGATCTCGCCATAGAGGTCCCTTTTGAGAGGATACCGGGCATCCAGCGTATGATAATTTCCAGATGCATAGAGAAGCGCAAGCCGGTCATCGTGGCCACACAGATGCTTCACTCGATGATCACCAATCCGAGGCCTACAAGGGCGGAGGTGAGTGATGTAGCCAATGCCGTTTACAGTCAGACTGATGCCCTTATGCTCAGCGGCGAAACGGCATCCGGGAAATTCCCGCTCGAGTCGGTAAAGACCATGACCAGGATAGCAGCTGAGATTGAGATGGAGAAGGACAAATACCTGGAGATGCCTGCCGGGTCACTCAGCGGTGAGGTGTCAGCATACCTGGCAAAGGTTGCCGTTAAGACCGCAATAAGGGTAAATGCGAGAGCTATCCTTGCTGACACCGTAAAGGGGACAGCAATAAGGAATATGGCTGCGTACCGCGGTGTGAACCCGGTGGTGGCACAGTGCTATACCTACCGCACCATGAGGGAACTCGCATTGTCTTACGGGGTGATACCGGTATTCATTGAGAAGAAAGAATCGGTTGATGAATTCATCCGTACTTCACTCAGGGACCTTCTCAAGAGACATGTCCTGAAAGACAGCGATATACTTGTGCTTCTCGCCGGGAACTTCTCCAGGGGATCAGGATTCTCATTCATAGAGGTGGGAACCGTGGAATACCTGAAGGAAAGGGTAATGATGGGAAAAAATGATCTCATGGCTTGATTTTTGCTGTATCTGAAGGAATGCCGGTATGAAAATATTGCTCCTCGCCATAATGACTTTTTTGCATCCGGTACATGTCTCTCTTATAGGTATTGAATATGACAGTGCGAACAGGATATATTCAATATTTGTTAAAGTATACTCCGATGACCTGGAGGCAGATATCTGCCTTGGCAGCTCAGAAGGAGAAGCAATTACCGGTGAGGGGAATGACAGGTACTGTAAATATCTGTGTGACAGATTATTGATTTTAGAGGATGGTAAGATACTGGAAATGAAGCTGATGAATACCGAAAGCGACGGTCTGGAACACAGGTTCAGCCTTGAGGCGAAAGGAGGAAGGTCAGTGCGGGACGTAAGTGTCATTAACCGCATTATGACGCGGCTCTATTATGACCAGGCTAACATGCTGCTTTTCAAATTCGGCACTGTTGAGGACGGACACAGGTTTACCGTCGAAGATACATTGAAGAGCTATAATGTCAAATGAAAGGATTTGAAATGGTAAGGAAGATCACCGCAACAACCTGCTTGTTATTATTACTCATCTCTTCTGCTTTCGCAACACACAACCGGGCAGGAGAGATAACCTATGAACAGCTGTCTGACCTTACCTTCAGGGTGACCGTGACAACATTTACCTATACGCTGAGCCTGGCCGACAGGCCTTCACTTGACGTTGAATGGGGCGACAATTCGATAACAACGGTTTCGAGGATCTCTGAGACATTTCTGCCGAACAATTACAAAAAGAATGTCTACATAAGCCAGCACACCTATCCGGGCCCCGGCATTTACAGGATTGTGGTCCAGGACCCGAACCGCAACCTCGGAGTTCAGAATATTCCAAACTCAGTCAATGTTGTCTTTTCAATATCAACAATTCTTATTGTAAATAATTCTATCGGACGCAACAGCACCCCGGTATTGCTCAATCCGCCATACGACAAGGCTGCTCTTGGCCAGATCTTCATACACAATCCTGCAGCCTTTGATCCTGACGGAGACAGCCTCTCATATAAGCTTACAGTATGCACAAAGGAAGACGGCAAACCTATCAGTGATTATACCCTTCCCCCGGCCTCCAAAAAGTTCTATGTCGATTCAATCTCCGGTGATCTCGTCTGGGACGCTCCGATAACCGTCGGAACCTACAACGTTGCCATTGAGATTCAGGAGTGGCGTGCCGGGATAAAGATAGGTGTTGTGGTGAGGGATATGCAGATTGAAGTCTTTGAGACAGACAACCATCCTCCCGTCACGTCGCCGCTGCCGGACCTCTGCGTTGAAGTCGGGGAAACAGTCTCGCTTGATATAACAGCCACAGATGTAGACGGAGATTCTATAGACCTGTTTGCCACCTCCGGAATATTTGCTTTCACGGAGTGCCCTGCCACATTCACTGTCCTGAGTTCAGGACCGGGACTGACCACGGGACGACTGCAATGGGTTCCGTGTCACACGACCGTAAGGCATCAGCCATATAATATCATCATAAAGGCAGAAGATAACAATGATGATCTTCAGCTGGTTGACATTGACAATATGAGCATTAAGGTTCTTGGCCCCTCGCCCGTGCTGACGGAGGCCTCACCGCTGGGAAATTTCATAATATTGAAATGGAATAACTACGGAACGCAGGAAATTGCGGGATTCACTATCTACAGGCGGGAGGGCGCTACAACGATTGCGGCCGATACCTGCTTCGACGGTATTCCTTCTTCGGCAGGATTTGTCAGGGCAGGCTACGTGGCAGGGGCAGGAGCCACAACATTCACCGACACAAACTCCGGAGAGGGACTTGAATCAGGAACCGAATATGCCTACCGGATTGTTGCTGTATATCCGAATGGCACAGAGAGCAAGGTTTCAAACGAGATAGTGTCATCTCTCATTACAGGTGTCCCGCTGATAACCAATGTTTCAATAAGAACTACAGACATAACCAACGGGGCACTGAAACTGGCATGGCAAAAACCCCGCGCTCTTGACACTATCCCTGCCCTTGGGCCTTACGAGTATCTTATTTACCGTGCTTCAGGAGTCGCAGGTACTGATTATCAGCTTATAAAGACACTGCCGACAGCTGACCTGAATGATACAGTACATATTGATACTCTGATTAATACAGTTGACAGGGGTTATATTTACAAAGTGGAGCTTTACAATAATGAGACAGGGAACAGGTTCCTGATCGGTGAAGCCGGTGTGGCCTCTTCACTCTTTCTTACCGCTTCACCTGGAGACCGTAAGGTCAGGTTCACGCTGAGCCGCAATGTGCCATGGATCAATAACAATTATGATTATTACAGGTTCGATGGAGCCTCATGGCAGTTGATCGGCAGCACCAACCAGCTCACATGGGTTGATGAAAATCTCGTTAACGGAACTGAATATTGCTATTATGTTGTCTCCACCGGAGCATACCAGAGGGCTGATGCACCCAAGAATCTTGTTAATTATTCACAACAAACCTGCGTCACAGCCATTGATAATGAGCCGCCTTGCATTCCCGACCTGTCTGTCTCATCACAATGTGACAGCCTGTATAATACAGTCCGATGGGAAATAACTGATTCTGAATGCTATGCCGATGTGGCCGGATACAAATTGTTTTATAAGCCACCCACGGAGGAGAATCTCGAACTGCTCACTGTGATAAATGACAGATCAATAATGAAGTACGTTCATAACCTTCCTGATTATGTCGCCGGCTGTTATTCGATCCTGGCTTTTGATGCCAATGACCTTGAAAGTGATACCTCTGCACTTATCTGCGTTGATTCATGTAATTTCTACGAGATACCAAACGTATTTACACCTAACGGGGATGGTTTCAACGACTTTCTGGTGGCCAAAACCACTTCGCTGGTTGAGAAGGTTGAGTTCAGGCTTTTCAACAGGGGAGGGGTGCTGATCTTCAGCACGCAGGAACCGAAACTCAACTGGGACGGAACATATAACGGCAAGGTAGTTGCCTCAGGGGTATATTATTACAGCTGCGAGGTATTTGAGCGGAGGATATCAGAGACTGAGCAGTTCCATCTCAGCGGCTTTATCCACGTCATTACTGAAAAAGGGGCCGGTCCCGGAGTCATTGAAGGAAAAAAATAGAACAGAATGAAGAAAAAAGTTGTTCTGCTGATCTTAATTATTGCATCCCAGCTTGTTGCAGGGCAGGCAAGGTATGAGTCTCTTCTCAGAGCCCGGGCACTGTCTGAAAGGGGGGAGAGCGAGGAGGCTCTGGCCGTTCTTTCACCGGTAATCATTGACATGCCTGACGCTGACCTCTTCCTCTTGCGCGGAGACATCTGGCTTGAGATGAAGAATGTGGCCAAGGCAAGGGGTGATTTTATGGCTGCAGAGAACCTGGAACAGGGTACAGGTCTGTTCGGGCTGGCAAAATGTGCAGCAGCAACTGGTGACGCCCTTGCGGCAACATCTTACCTGGAGGCACACCTGAAGACCCCCTTCAGGAAAAGCGAACCTGAGATAATGCTTGATGACGCATTTTCTTCAATCGTCAGTTCTCCGGAGTGGAGGAGCCTTTGGAAGAAAGACTGGTATAAAGGGTACGAAAGAAAAAAATGGGAGATAGACCTTTATCTGAGGAGCGGAAGAACTGATCTTGCAGAGGATGCTCTTGAGGAGTTGTCAGCTTCATATCCGGGCATGCCAGTCACCGACTATTGCAAAGCGCGTGTTCTGGCCAGCAAGGGTCAGTACCGTGAAGCATCTTCCCTCTTGTCACAGCTGACAATAAGTCCCGATGCCCCGTCTGAATATCTGCTTGCCCTTGCCGGGGCAAAGGCCGGAGAGGGTGATTACTATGGCTCGGCCACTCTTTACGGCAGACTGATCTCGGCTGAGTATCCTGATGCCGCTCTCTTTCTGCGCAGGGCCGAGATGCTCCTGAAAGCCGGAGACCGTACTCCGGCAAAGAATGATATTAAAAAATATCTCGAAATTGAGCCTGAAAGTTTTGAGGCGCTGGGTCTCCTTGGCAGAACATATGCTGAGGAAGGGGCCATATATGAAGCACTGCCCTATCTGAATACCAACATTGACAGGCATCCGGGAGAGGCCATGGCTTTCAGCCTGAGGGGAGATGCCTGGCTGGCGGCACGGTCATGGACCAGGGCTGCGGAAGATTATACAATGAGTCTTGACCTTGATCCCAACAGTGCCTCAGTAAATCTTAACATGGGTGTTGCTCTTATTAACAGCGGGAAGGCAGATGATGCATGCTACTACCTGAGAAAAGCAAGGGCCCTGGGTGAAAGGAATGCAACACAATACCTCAGCAAGTACTGTATCAGATAGACTAATCCGAATTACCTGACGTGCTTCAGCAGCCTGTCGTACAGATCCTTTGGCTTAAAGGGCTTGAGCACGTAATCATTGATTGCAAGATTCTCTATCTTGTCATGAGCCTCTGACATTACCGCCGCAGTCAGTGCGACAATTGGTATCTGGCTGATCTTCTTATCCTCCGAGCTGCGTATTATCCGGGTTGCCTCGATGCCATCCATTACAGGCATGTGGAGGTCCATTATGATAAGATCGTACTCATTCTTAGTCAATTCATCAAGTGCAAGGCTTCCGTTCTCTACATGCTTCACGATCACTCCCCAGCTTTCGAGGAATTTGTTAGCAACAAAGAAGTTGATCTTGTTGTCTTCAGCAACCAGGATCCTCTTTCCAGCAAGCCCTTTCATGGTATCTGCCGCACCCTGATCGGCAGCGCGTGTGTCTGCGACAGGGAGTATATATTCAATCGAGAATGTGAATACTGATCCTTTTCCGGGTTCACTTTTTACACCTATTTTCCCCCCCTGCAGATCGACGAGACGCTTGCAGATGGCCAACCCCAGTCCTGTGCCGCCATATTTCCTTGTTGTATCAGGCGAGGCCTGAGAGTAACTCTCAAACACCTCCTCAAGTTTGTCTGACTGAATCCCGATGCCGGTGTCAGTAACTGAAAACTCAAGCACAGCCCTGCTGTTTCTCTTTTCCTTCATCAGCGCCTTGAAGGTCACACGTCCCTGCGGGGTGAACTTAATGGCGTTTGAAATCAGGTTGGAGATTATCTGGTTAAGCCTTACCGGGTCACCAACCAGCGCAGCAGGGAGGTCTTCCGATTTTTCAGTTACGAATTCTATTCCCTTATCCGTGGCACGATGGCTGTACGAGCGCCTGATATCTTCAATCATTGTGACAAGGTCAAATTCTGTCTTTTCAAAGACAATCTTGCCCGCCTCCATTTTATTGAAGTCGAGGATGTCGTTTACCAGGGTAAGAAGGTGATTGGCTGAGAAGCGCAGTGTCTTGATGTACTCCATCTGGTCTTCTCTCGGGTTGCCCTGGTAAAGCAGGTTGGTGATGCCTATGACCTCGTTCAGAGGCGTCCTTATCTCATGGCTCATGGTTGACATGAACAGCTGTTTTGACAGTGCAGCTTCTTCGGCTCTCTTGCGTGCCGTGATCAGGTTGTCAAGCATCTTCCTGCGGTGGAGGGTATGTACAATCTGGTTGGCGATGAATTCAAAAACCTGCAGGTCGTCGTAACTGAATGCATCGATCCGTTTATAATCCTGCAGACAGATGGCCCCTATCACCTGGTCATCCATTTTGAGCGGGACCCCCATCCATATCTTGCACGGCGACCCCACCAGGCTTATAGCTCCTGTCTTTTCAATCTGCAGAATGTCATTCTCGTCGAGCAGGACAGACTTATTGTTTTTTATGACCCACCCTGTCAGGGTATTTTTTGCTGCCGTTTCCTGGAAGTGATCACGTTCGTCGGCGAAAAAGGGGAAGGTAAGTGTATCCTTCTCACTGTTGTAAAGGGCTATGAAAAAATTGTTGACATTCCAGAGCCTGCTTATCTCCTTTACAATGGTAGGGTAGATGTCAAAGATATCGAAGTCCTGAAGTGCTACTGTCGAAATGTTGTACTGAATTTCCTGCATCAGCCGGCTCTTTATTTCACGGCTTATATCGCGGTATATTCCAAGGAAAGCAATAGTCTGGTCATTGGAGATCACTGAAGAGGCAATGAGTGATACATTGATCCTGTTTCCCTGCTTGTCAAGCCTCAGTGTTTCAATTGCGCCGGTGCCGTTGGCGAGGGCCAGCTCGTCTATTTTGACAGCCTCTTCCTTAAGATCATCAGGCACGATAAGATCATCGATCATCCTGTTCAATGCATCTTCTGAAGTGTAGCCAAAGAGTTTTGTGAACCCTTTGTTTATCCTCAGGATTCGTCCGTCAAAATCTGTGAGTACAATCGCCTCGGGAGCTGCATCGATGAGATGCTCCAGCGTTGCCTTTTCGGCAGAAAGTTTCTGCTCGTACTCCTTGTGTTTGCTTACATCTGTCAGAACGCACCTGTATCCGGTGATCCTGCCCCGGGTTATTATAGGCCCGGCATGGAACAGAACTGAGACTTTGCGATTCTGCTTATTGATAATGACATATTCATCAAAAGTGATCTGCCCCGGTTTTGTCAGCCCGGCAAGATCATTGTTCAGTTTCTCAAGATCATCATCCATGATGAGTTCAGACAGTGTCACTCCCCTGGATAAGTCATTGTTATTGAATCCCAGGGTGAGCATCCCCTGCGTATTCATGAATGTCACGTGACCGGCGGTGTCGAGCTCCATTATCATTTCCGGCAACAGCTCCGCAAAGGTCTCAAAGACAATACCCTGTCTCAGTATCTCAAGCTCATGCTCTTTTTGCTGCCGGCCTGCCTCCCAGGTAACCACAATGTCTCCTGTGGAAAGGAGCAGTCCGATATAGTATCCGTCTTTATCATCGCCATCGGGTGAAACCGGTTCTCTGAAAGATCCCTGCCGTGTCTGAATATTTTTAAGAACAGAGGCAAGAGCCCTGTTATTTTTCAGCACTGACTTACTGAACTCCCTGCCAAGGACCTCTTCCATGCCGATCTGTTCTACCTCTTCGGCGCGGCTGTTAAACTCCATGATATAGAGCTTGTTGTCATCCGATCTTCTGAAGATGGCGACGTAGCTGCTCATTGAGTCAAAGATCTCCCTCAGTATCTTCTCCGATTCAGCCTTTGCATATCCGTCATTAAGGCTGCTTATATCATTGTAGAATGTGATCAGATAGATGGTGTCACCCATGAAGAGTGTGCGGGCACTGAACAGAAAAGTACGTTCCTCACCTGATCTTGTCCTGAGTCTTATCTCCAGGTCACTGACTTTCTTCAGGCGTGAAAGGAGGATCCTGTGCTTGCGGCTTTGCACCAGATCAACGTAAAGCTGAATATCTTCGGAGGTCTTGCCGATTATCTCCTCCCTTTTGTAGCCCAGGGTATCGAGAAAAGCCTGATTTACATCAATGTATTCCTGTGTCTCGATATTGCTGAGCGAGATAAGCTGGTTAGTTGCGTTGAATGCAATCTCAGGTATATCAGAAAGCTGCGCAATAGAATCAGCTGAACCGGATGAAAGATCAGGATCCAAAGTTTTCTCTGTCCGTTTTTCCATCTGACAGGAGGTTGTTTTTTTAAACTCTTGAAACAGGTATTGTCAGGGGATAAAAATAGTCATTACTGCCCGGAAAATAAAACGCTTATGATCTTTTACCATTCATTGGCTGAATGTTTGCTGTAATATGAGCACCATCCCTTAATGCCGCAGCTTTTGCATAACGGTTTGCGTGCGGTACATGTATATCTTCCGTGGAGCAGAAGCCAGTGATGTGCCATCGGCCTTTTCTCCTCAGGTATTTCCTTTGTCAGCTTCAGCTCCACTGCAAGAGGATTCTTTGCTCCGGGAGTCAGTCCTATCCGCCGTGCCACCCTGAAAACATGTGTATCAACGGCAATGACAGGCTTGTTCCACAGCACCGATGCAATGACATTGGCAGTCTTGCGGCCCACTCCGGGCAGCTGTGTCAGTTCGGTTATCTCACCGGGGACAACTCCGTGGAAACGGCTGACTATCATCTCAGCCATGCCCCTGAGGTGTTTTGCTTTGTTGTTAGGGTATGAGCAGCTGCCTATGAGCGAAGTGATCTCTTCATGAGTGGCTTCAGCCATTGATGCCGGGTCAGGAAACCTCTCAAAGAGAGCAGGTGTTATCATATTAACCCTTTTGTCGGTACACTGAGCCGAGAGAATCACCGCAACAATAAGCTGAAAAGGATCAACGTAACTAAGCTCCGTTTCGGCTACAGGCATGTTTTCTGCAAACCATTCCAGCACCCCGTCATACCTTTCTCTCGTTTTCATTGCTTCTGCACTTTTATGGGATGAATGTAACAAAATTTTACTTTTTTGTGCAGAAAGGTTACTGATGTGAATAAAATCATGGTTAATATGCATCAATATAACTATTTTTCGCACCATGAGACGGGTCAGGGTAAATTCTTCAGCAGGGAAGTCAGTTGTGATCACAGGCGGTCAGCTTGATGATCTTCCGTCTTTTCTCCCCTCTTCCAGATTGTTCATTATAACTGATACCAATGTAAGAGCGCTTTACGGAGGCAGTTTTCCACCGGCTGAGGTGCTGACCATTCATCCTGGCGAGGAAAGCAAGACCCTTCTTGTTGCAGGGGACCTGTGTTACAGGTTGCTGGCGGCGGGAGCTGACCGTTCATCTTTTATCCTGGGTTTTGGCGGTGGTGTTGTCTGTGATATTACCGGCCTGGTGGCATCTGTATATATGAGGGGGATAAGGCATGCCTTCGTCTCCACCACTCTGCTTTCACAGGTTGATGCCAGCATTGGGGGAAAGACAGGTGTGAATCTTGGTCAATATAAGAACATGATCGGCACCTTCAAACAGCCTGAGTTTGTTCTTTGTGATCATACGCTTCTTTCCACATTGCCTGATAATGAGATGCTTTCAGGGCTGGGAGAACTACTGAAACATGCCGTAATAGCCGACCGGGAACTGTTCTTTGACATCTCAGCCTCACTCACAGCAATATTTGACCGGAACCCAGAGTCTCTTGAAGATTTGATTTACAGGGCAGTGAAGATCAAGGCCGCCATTGTCAGGCGCGATCCTCTGGAAAATGGTCCCAGGCGGGTTCTGAACTTCGGTCACACCTTCGGTCATGTGCTGGAAACGACTTATAACATACCCCACGGCATTGCAGTCATGGAGGGGATGCTGATTGCTTCAGAGCTGTCTGTCTGGAAGGGTGATCTGCCCCATACTGAGTACCGCCTTCTGAAGAGCACGCTGGAAAGTGCCGGGGTGATGAATGTACACGACCTGCCTGAACAAATAATCAGGCTCATAACCAGGGATAAGAAGGGGGAAGCCGAAGCTGTAAACATGGTTCTCCTGCAATCGATAGGCCAGGCTGTGGTCAGGAAGATGTCAAGGGTACGGCCCCGCCG
>JALOMM010000125.1 GCA_025455535.1 Bacteroidales bacterium
TTCTTGCAGCAGCAGTAGCAGGTGTCATAGCCGTTTCACTGGGACATAAATGGCTGGATATCAGAGACAAGGTTATCAAAGGCATCGGCACTGCCATGCCGGCGATACTTATATTATTCCTCATCGGGTCTCTTGCCGGCACATGGATGATAAGCGGTGTGGTACAATGCTCATCTATTACGGGCTCGAGAAACTTCATCCGAAGATATTCCTCTTTGCCAGTGTTTTCATCTGTTCCCTCGTCTCAGTCTCGACAGGAAGTTCGTGGTCTACGGTAGCCACCATTGGGGTCGCCCTCCTTGGCATCGGGAAAGCCCTCGGGTTTAACGAGGCAATGATCGCCGGCGCCATTATTTCCGGGGCCTATTTTGGCGACAAGATGTCACCATTATCAGATACGACAAACCTTGCCCCTGCCGTCGCCGGCACTGATCTCTTCACACATGTCAGGTATATGGTGATCACCACAGGGCCCTCATGGATCATAACCCTCATTATCTTCCTTCTGATCGGTTTCCTGCGTGACCACACCGACAGCGCCACCAGCGCAGCTGCAGTGCAGGCAGCCATAAAGGCAAAGTTCAACATCACACCGGTTCTGCTTATCGTACCGGCAATGCTTATCTATATCATCGTGAAAAAGGTGCCTCCGCTCCCTTCCCTGCTTGCCGGCACCCTCCTCGGGGCCCTGTGCGCTGTCATCTTCCAGCCTCATATACTGCAGGAGGTGGCCGCCACTGACGGAAGCTATCTGAAACAGGCATACATAGCCGTCACAAAGACCATGTTTGGCAGTGTGGCCGTAACGACAGGTGACGCTTCAGTCGACGAGCTGATGAAGACCAAAGGGATGGCCGGCATGCTGAACACCGTCTGGCTCATCATATGCGCCATGGTCTTCGGAGGCATCATGGAGGCCTCGGGTATGCTTAAGACCATCACCGGCAAGCTGATGCGCTTTGTGCACAACGCCGGAACCCTGGTAGGCTCAACGGTGGCTACATGCCTCTTCTTCAATGTCACCGCTTCAGACCAGTACCTTGCCATTGTTGTCCCGGGAAGGATGTTTGCGAAGAAGTTCAGAGACATGGGATTTAAGCCTGAGTTGCTCAGCAGGACCCTCGAGGACTCAGGTACGGTCACCTCGGTGCTTGTGCCGTGGAACACCTGCGGCGCTACCCAGTCATCAGTCCTTGGTGTCTCTACCTGGGCTTACGCCCCCTATTGCTTCTTTAATATAATAAGTCCGTTCATGAGTGTCTTCATTGCCTCGATGAATATAAAAATAAGACGCTACACCCCGGAAGAGCATGCAAAGGCCCTGGAGGCGGCTGACCTCGAAGACCGTGAGATAATTATAGACAGGGGTGTCGAATAAAGCGTGGTCTGAGAACAAACAGAATAGGGCAGCTGTTATATTGATGATTATATTTGCACCCTGAACATTGAGTTATGTTTTTGAAGCTTCTTGTCATATCAGCCCTCCTGATCGCCTTTGCCCTGGTGGCGATGGCGGTAAGTATTCTCCTGAGACGCGGAGGCAGGTTCCCCGACACTCATATAAGCCATAACAGGGAGATGCGCAAACGGGGGATCACCTGTGCTCAGCATAACGATATAGGATGCCAGCCTGCACAAAATGCAGCCGGATGTGCCGGATGCAGCCGCGTTGAAGACTAGTTCTCCTCTATCCTTTGCCTCAGTCCTTCCGATATCCAGCTCCTCATCTCACCCTTTTCGTCAGACCATATCAGGTAGCCTTCAAGAAAGTCATGCTTCTCAATGAAGCTGACTGCCGCATCTTTGCCTGCTACCATGCATGCAGTGGCCCATGCGTCAGCCACCGCTCCAGTCGGTGCAACAATAGTGGCACTCAGCAGGGTATGTCTTACCGGGCTGCCGGTGCGGGGGTCAATGGTATGTGAATATTTTATGCCGTTATCAATGAAGAACTTACGGTAGTTTCCCGAGGTGGCCAGCGAGAGTCCGTCAAGCCGTACGATGGCTTTCAGGTCAGCTCCCGGCTCATAGTTGCCGTCAGCAGGCCTGTCGATCCCTATCCTCCATCCCTTTCCCCCCTTGTCACCTGCGGTACGTACCTCACCGCCGACCTCAACCAGGCAATCGTCAATACCCATGCCAGCCAGCAGTTGTATGATAAGATCAACAGTATACCCCTGGGCGATGGCATTCATGTCAATGAACATGTCAGGGTCAGATTTCACCAGCCGTTCACCTTCAAGCCTCACCTTCTGCATCCCCACCAGTGCAAGGAGCGAATCAAGCATGGTCTCGTCAAACCGTTTGATGGCATCAGGGCCGAAACCCCACGATTTAACCAGGGGGCCAACCGTGATGTCAAATAACCCGCCACTCTCTTCCCATACCTGTGCCGAGGTTCTGAAAACCTCACGGAAGAGGGTGTCAGTCTTGTCACTCATATTTCTGTTGATAAGCGAGATGACCGAGGTGTCATTGTAAACTGAGAGCGAGTTGTCTATTTCTGTCAGCAGGGTCTCTATATCACCGCGCAATTCGCCGGTGCCGAGGCCCGGTCTCACCGCTGCCACGATGTGATAGGTAGTACCCTGGGTGAAACCGTTGATCTCCGTGTACTGAGGTGCGCGACTGCTGCATCCGGCAAGCAGAAGAAATATGGAAAGAAGACTGCATGACCGCATGACATCAGACCTCATGACATATTTATCCTCCGAAATCATCAAATGCTATCGCCTCGTTCGGTATGCCGAGGTCATCAAGCATCTTCAGTACGGCAGAGTTCATCATCGGCGGGCCACACAGATAATACTCAATCTCCTCAGGCTCCTCATGCTTGCTCAGGTATTCGTCAAGCAGCACCTGGTGGATGAATCCTGTGTAACCAGTCCACTTATCCTCAGGAAGAGCCTCCGAGAGAGCTAGGTTGAATCTGAAGTTCGGGAACTTTTTCTCTAAAGCCCTGAACTCATCTTCATAGAAAACCTCCCGGAGCGACCTTGCACCATACCAGTATGAAATCTTCCGTCCTGACTTCAGTGTCCTGAGAAGGTGGAAGATATGAGAGCGCAGCGGTGCCATGCCGGCTCCTCCGCCGATGTATATCATCTCTTTATCAGTCTCTTTGATGTGGAAATCGCCATAAGGACCCGATATCATCACCTTGTCTCCCGGCTTGCGCGAGAAGATGTATGATGAGCATATACCCGGCGGGACGTTGATAAACTGGTTCTTCGCATTGTCCCATGGTGGTGATGCAATACGTATGTTGAGTATAATAAGATTTTTCTCGGCAGGATAGTTGGCCATCGAATAGGCCCTGTAAGTCTCCTCCCTGTTCTTTATCTTCAGGTCCCACATATGGTACTTATCCCAGTCGGGCCTGTATTCCTCCTCAACATCGATATCTTTTGCGAAGTCAGCTTCATATTTAGGCACATCAATCTGGACATATTCGCCGGACTTAAATGTAAGGTCTTCGCCTTCAGGCAGTTTAACGACAAACTCTTTAATGAATGTTGCCACATTCCTGTTCGAGACAACCTCGCACTCCCATTTCCTGATTCCGAGTACTGCTTCAGGAACATGCAATGTCATGTTCTCACGCACCTTCACCTGGCATCCCAGGCGCCAGTGTTCATGCTGTTCGCGGCGTGTGAAGAAGCCCGTCTCCGTTGGCAGGATAGATCCGCCACCCTCAGTTATCTGGCACTTGCACATGCCGCATGTGCCTCCGCCGCCGCATGCCGACGGAAGGAAGATGCCGTTTCCTGACAGTGTCGAGAGAAGGTTTGATCCGGGTGACACCACCAGCTCACGGTCATTGATCTTCAGAGTAACGTCTCCCTGGGGTGTCAGTTTTTGTCTCGCATAGAGCAGCACCACAACGAGCAATATCATCACCAGCACAAAGACTGCGATGCTGATAAGAACGGTGCCTGCAATAGATAGTCCTAATATCATGTCTGTTCAGATTTCATTAAAGTGTGATACCCAGGAAGCTCATGAAGGCTATTCCCATCAGCCCGGTTAAAATAAAGGTAATCCCCAGCCCTCTCAATGGAGCAGGCACGTTCGAGTAACGCATCTTCTCCCTTATTGCCGCCAGGGCTACGATTGCAAGGAGCCAGCCTATCCCTGAGCCGAGACTAAAGGCGGTTGCCTCTGCAATGTTAGCGTACTCCCTCTCCTGCATGAAAAGAGCAGCACCAAGAATGGCACAGTTGACTGCAATAAGAGGAAGGAAAATACCCAGGGAGTTGTAGAGGGCAGGACTGAACTTCTCAATGAACATCTCCACAAGCTGTACAATTGAAGCGATGATTGCGATGAACATGATGAATGAAAGGAAGCTCAGATCGAGTGTGGCAAAGCTGTCACTTATCCATACCAGGGCACCCTTTTTCAGGACATATACTTCAAGCAGGTAGTTGACAGGCACGGTTATCAGCAGAACGAAGATAACCGCTATTCCCAGTCCCATCGAGGTCTTTACAGTCTTTGATACCGCCAGGTATGAGCACATACCGAGGAAGTAGGCAAAGATCATGTTGTCGATAAAGATCGACTTGACAAATATATTCAGCAGGTTTTCCATATTCTTCTTTGCTACCTGGTTTCAATTAGTGACTTGTTGCGGCTGCGCTGAAACCAGATGATTAGACCCACCACAATAAGGGCCATTGGCGGAAGAATCATCATCCCGTTGTCCTCATACCCGGTTTTGTATAGTCCCAGTTTTTCCATCACCGGGAAACCCAGCACAGTTCCGCTACCGAATAGCTCACGGAAAAACGATACAATAATAAGTATCAGTCCGTACCCTCCGGCGTTACCCATGCCGTCAAGAAATGCAGGCCATGGCTTATTTGCCAGGGCAAAGGCCTCAAGCCGACCCATGATGATACAGTTGGTGATGATCAGCCCCACAAAGACAGAGAGCTGCTTGCTGACATCAAAAGCGAAGGCTTTCAAAAACTGGTCGACAATGATTACCATTGTGGCGATAACAACCAGCTGCACAATGATCCTTATTCGTCCCGGCACTGACTTACGCATAGCCGAGATGACGACGTTCGATACGGCAAGCACCACCATGACCGAAACAGCCATCACAATGGCAGGCTTCATCTTCACTGTCACCGCCAGTGCAGAACAGATTCCCAGCACCTGTACTGTGATAGGGTTCTCCTGCCCCAGCGGATTAGTCATCAGTTTTATATTCTTTGCCGACAGTAACGGCTCCTTTTCAACGTTTTCCATATCTACTTCCTGTTTTCCATGAAATAATTCTCATATTTTACCAGACCCTCTCGCAGCATGGCCTCAAGCGCCTTGCTGGTTATCGTTCCACCCGAGATTCCGTCAACCTCATGCCTGTCTGACTTGTCTGCTCCCCCCTTGACAACAGCCACGGATATAAAACTGCCACCCTCATAAATCCACTTGTCAAGGAACTGGCTCTCGAACTCGGTTGTATTGATCTCAGCCCCCAGCCCCGGTGTCTTATCGGTCCCCATAACCCCTTGCCCTCAAGTGGGAAAATATGCAGGGTGTCACCATTATCCATCACTGCTGTGAAAACAGGCAGGTACTGATCTTCAAGAGGCTTTTTGTGCTCTGCACGCAGTGATACTGTGAAGGCATCAACACCTTCAATGTGCTGGCCACGGGTGTTTATCACAAAGCTCGCCCTGATAGACTTGTCATAAAGAGTGACTGCATCACTCTTTGTTGATGACTGTTGACCACCCCCCTTCGCCCCCTTGAAC
>JALOMM010000126.1 GCA_025455535.1 Bacteroidales bacterium
AACAATATCAGCTTTGACCAGGGTAGGGAGATCACCCCATGGCTGCTGAGAAAGAGACTGACACAATTCTAACCGATACACGATGAATGCCGAGAAGCCAGAACTGAAGAAACTGTTTGCCCTGTCGAGCGACGGGCGAAAGTACTCCTTCACACTCCCTCTTAAGAACGTCATCAGAATAGGAAAGAGGGACTATAATATAGAGCTCCGCGAAGATGAGAAGTACGGAATTCACGTGCTCTGGAAGAACAGGCGCTATCCTGTGGAGATTGTGCGCACAAAGCAGAACAGGTATGAGATACTGTTCAATGATATCAGTCATGTATTCACCGTTGAGACACCTTTCGCCATGCAAAGGAAGAAAGTGCTGTACAGCGGAAAGGGCAAGAGTGACAAGCTCATTGTAAGGGCACCCATGCCGGGCAAGATCATTGACGTCATTGTCAGGGAGAACAGCCAGGTCCTGAGAGGTGAGGCACTGGTAATACTGGAGGCAATGAAAATGCAGAATGAGATCCAGTCTGTTGTCAATGGCACCATCACCAAAATCGGTGTCAAACCCGGACAGAATGTCATGAAAGATGATATCCTGGCGGAGATTACGGTTAAATGAAGGCCGGCAGCTACCAAGACATACCAAATAATAAAAAGTAACGACCCGCAAATTGCGGGTCGCTACATCTTATCCGATATCCTATTTGTTGACCGGTGCGTTTTTAAGGGTCGCCACCAGGAAATTCCAGAACTTGCCGACTGACTCTATTTCAATCTTCTCATCCGGACTGTGAGGGAATCGGATTGTGGGGCCGAAGCTTATCGAATCGAGGTTCGGATAGGCTCCCATGATTATGCCGCACTCGAGCCCTGCATGTATCGCCTTTATCTCGGGCACCTTACCGTAAAGCTTGTTATAGGTGGCCTGCATCGTGGCAAGAATGGGGCTCTCCATGTTGGGATTCCATCCGGGGTAGCTTCCCGTGAGATTAACATCAGCGTCAATAAGGTGAAACCCTGCTGCTATCTGCCATGCCGTTGCCTCCTTGGCAGTGTCAACAGAGCTGCGGGTAAGACAGTATGCCTCAAACTTACCCTCCTTCACCCTGACAATGGCCAGGTTGTTTGATGTCTCAACCAGTCCCGGCATGCTCTGGCTCATCCTCTGCACGCCATTGGGGCAGACGAAGACAGCCCTGATGATCCTGTACTGGTCACCCTCATTCATTACCTTAGCAGGTAAGGCTACTGACTCAGCGAAAAACCTGATATCCGGATCGACCTCTTTGAACTCGGTCCTGTACATCTTCTCATAGCCCTTAACGAATTTTTCGAACTGAGCCTTTTTGATCGACGGCACGGCAACGATACCTGAAGCTTCGCGAGGTATCGCGTTACGAAGGTCGCCGCCGGCATACTCGGCTATGCGTAGTCCGAAATCATGTTCAGCCTGCTGAAAGAAGCGGAACATAATTTTGTTTGCGTTTGCCCTTTCGAGATTTATGTCCACACCTGAATGGCCGCCACGCAAACCTTTTGCGATTATTTTATAGGCTGTCATTCCTGCAGGTGTCTTCTCCTGCTTGTAGGTGCGAACAGCGCTTACATCAATTCCTCCTGCACATCCGACGTAAAGCTCACCCTCATCCTCCGAGTCGAGGTTAATCATTATCTCTCCCTTCAGGACACCCTTCTTAAGATTCTTTGCGCCGGTCATTCCCGTCTCTTCATCTATTGTAAAGAGTGCTTCAAGGGGCCCGTGAACGATCTTTGGATCGGTCATGGCAGCCATTGCAGCCGCTACACCGATGCCGTTATCGGCTCCGAGGGTCGTGCCGTTGGCCTTGACCCATCCCTGGTCAATACGTGTCTCAATGGGATCCTTCTCGAAATCAAACACCTTGTCGGAGTTTTTCTGAGGCACCATGTCAAGGTGACCCTGAAGTATGATCCCCTTGCGGTTCTCCATACCCTTTGTGGCAGGCTTGCGAAGAATGACGTTTCCGGTCTTGTCAACAATCGTCTCAATACCGTTTTCCTTGCCAAACTTCTTCATGTACTCTATCATCGCCTTCTCTTTCTTGGAGGGGCGCGGTATCTGTGTTATTTCATAGAAATATTTCCACAGAAGCTTTGGGTCCAGTTTACTTATATCACTCATAACTAATTATTTAATAAGTTTTCATTTTTTTATGTTCGGAATATCGAGGCCATAACCTTTTATCCGGTCAATCCGCCGGAGGAACATTGCCATAAATATTGCTGCAAGACCGAAGCCAGCAAAGACCAGTTCGGGCACAGTATAATCATAACGCAATCCTTCAGCACCCGCGGCGATCTGTTCAGCCACTCCCGGGTTTGAAACTGAAGTCACCCATCCGATAAGTATCGGAACCAGCAGCAGACCTATATTCTGTATGTAGAATATGCTTCCGTAAGCTGATCCGAGGTACCTGTCCTCAACAATCTTGGGAACAGATGGCCACATTGAAGCAGGCACCAGTGAAAAGGCAGTGCCGAGGATAACAATTGTACCAATGGCTATCGGCTTTGTGAAGGCACTGTTGGGTACGAGTGCAAAGATCAGGTGAGAGATTGTCAGGAGAATTGCACCGTAGAGCATCATCTTCGCCCCCATACCTTTCTTGTCAAGGAAGAGGCCGATAAAGGGGGTAAGTATCATTGCCCCTATCGGGAAGTAGGAGAAGAGTGCGGCAGCCGTTTTTATCTCCAGACCCAGTTTTGAGGCCAGCATGTCGGTCGCAAATTTCTGGAACGGGAAGATGGCAGAATAGAAGAGAACACACAGCGCAGCTATTGTAAGGAAGCCCGGGTTAGTGAAAATCTTTTTGAGATCTGAGACCTTGAACTCCTCCTCAGGTTCACCGGTAGCCGTTTCACCATCCTGTTTCTCAAGCTTCCTGTCCATGAATGTGTAAATGAAGAAAGTGATGAAGCCGATACAGAGGAAGACGAGGCCCATGAAGACAGAGTGAGACACACCGCTGTTCTCGGCAAAGATGGGCGATAAACGGAATACGGCAAACACACCCAGGCGTGCAATGGCCATTTCAAGACCCATGGCGAGAGCCAGCTCCCTGCCCCTGAACCATTTAACAATCGTCTTTGATACAGTGATTCCCGCCATTTCAATTCCAACGCCAAAAATCGCGAATCCTACGAATGCCAGTTTTGCTGTTGCAGGAACACCTGTGAAGAATGAACCGAGCCAGTTTGCCAGAACAGTTTCGGTGAACCCGGCGCTCAGTGCATAAAACTTTATTGCCGCACCCAGAACCATTGTGAGAGCAGCCGTGATAAGTGTGAACCTGATGCCCATCTTATCGAGAATGATACCTGAGAGGATCAGGAAGAAGGCGAACACATTAAGGAAAAACTCAGAGCCGCCGAGCATACCGAATACCTCAGGTGACCATTTGTAATCGGTCTCAAGCAGCGACTGAAGAGGCGCGGCCACATCGATGAAAAAATATCCAAAAAACATAGTGGAGGAAATGAGCCCAAGTGCAAGCCACCTTGCAAAAGCCGATTCCCGCAGGGATTTTCGTATCTGTTCCATGTGCTGAAATTAAATTTGTGAAGTTTGTAAATGTATAAAAAAATAGATCTAATAACCTATGCAAAAAGCATGACATCTGAACTTATTGGCACAATTTTGGTTATAAATTTGAATAACTATATTTGCATGGTTCATATTTAAATATCTAAATATTTGTAATTATCTTATTATCATGAAGAAACTGTTACTTGCGATGATACTTTTTGTACCTGTCCTGATGGCAAACGGACAGGAAACACAGGTAAAATGGTATTCGATAGAGGAAGCCGCAGCCCTGGCACTGACCAGTCCGCGACCTATTTTTGTTGACGCCTATACTGACTGGTGCGGGTGGTGCAAGAAACTTGACAAGGACACATTTTCGCACCCTGTGATAGCAGAGATACTGAACACGAAGTATTATGCAGTTAAGTTCGATGCAGAATCAAAAGAGCCTGTGACGTTCCAGGGAAGAACTTTCGTCAATGACGGCAAGATGGGAAACGCGCATCAGCTTGCCTATGCTCTTCTTCAGGGCAATCTCGGTTATCCGACTGTGGTCTTCCTTACTGCCAGCAGTGAACTTATCACTCCTGTTTCGGGCTACAAGACCCCAAAAGATATTGAGCCGATGCTTGTCTATTTCAGCGGCACAGCATGGCAGTCACAGAGTTACGCGGACTTTGTAAAGACATTCCAGGGGAAGGCACAATAGGGTCTTCCGTCTATTTCCCTATTATGAAGTTCGCCGGCAGTGCTACGGTATTACCAAACTGGTAAATCAGTTTGCGTGCAGTGCATATTGTCTCATTGCCTGATGAGACCCTGATCTCAACCACATCAGGAACCCTGTAGAACAGCTTGTCGGCAACAGCAATCTCTTTTTCAGAGACAACAGGCCTTACGATCAGGTTAAGGTCTCTGGTCTTTCCGGAGGGGATGAACTCAATTGATACAGTCACTCCGCCGTTGCTGCCTGCATTGGTCATGCCACCTGTCTCAGAGAAACTGAAGAGGGTGGTCTTTTTCCCGGCCATTGTCATCTGCGGAGTCAGCCATATCCGGTGATGCTTTGTCTCTGTCCAGCTTTTCCCGGCAAACAGTGCAGTATACTCGCGGTCGAGCCTGTTTATTTCGTTAATCGCAGAGCCGTCCTGCGGAAAGATGTTTGTCTCACCCGTAAGGATCATGTGTTTTCCCTCACGAAGCTCAAGCAGTCTCTTTGCGGCCTCTGCGGCCTCCTCTTCAAGTGTAGGGCTCTTCTTCTTCTGGACAAGGTACGGAACCCTTATGAATGCAGTGTCGGCTTTGACTACTTTGTATGCTGTGTCTGTCTTCAGGGAGACATACTCCTGAGCACCCATATCCGGAAACAGGAGTCCCTGGTAGTCAGACTCACCCTGGCTGTGTGCGAAAGCAGTTTCAGCATATATATCGGGATTGATATCGAGAACCAGCCCGTTCTTTTTGAGAGAGAGCAGGTTGGTCTGCATAAGGGTAGTACCCTGAATCACATAATACTGCGAAGGGTCTAACTCTTCGACCGTTCGCAGGGTCACATCCCTCAGCGACCATATCTCATTCTCGTCTGCAATGACATCTTCGAGTCCGATCATCTCCTTCGCAAATTCCGAGTACGGGCCTGGTATCTCTATTGTTCTTTCGGTTATTATATCAAATTCCAGAACGGTGAGCGGGAGGGCATAGACGATGCTGCCGTCAGTTACCTTTACCTCGCCCCCCAACGGCAGAATAACGATATCTGATTTTGAACCTGTCTTTGCAGGGACACATCCGGTTGTCAATAATAAAGCTGCATATACAGACGTTGTAAATAGTCCTCTCATTGTCTTTGCTTTTTTACAAATATAGGCTAAAGTTATTGAAACGTGTTTCGCGGAAGGCTCTGCCGATATTCATCAGGATATCACCTGCTATGACAGCTT
>JALOMM010000127.1 GCA_025455535.1 Bacteroidales bacterium
TCGGGATACCTGCTCCACACCTCAGGCAAGAGACGGATTACCACCCTTGAAGAGAGACGCGACACTTTCCTTGTCAGGGTGGCGGAATACCCTGAAAAAAAGAGCTCGAGCCATGCCTTCAGGGCAAAGATCATCAGGGCCGGAACAGATGGGAATGAATTCCACCCTACAGGCTCGCTCCTGCTCTACTTCATCTCTGACACCGTCTCGCCGGAGTGGAAGCCCGGTGACAGGCTGCTCATCAGAACCACCCCCCGCCCTGTTAAGAATAACGGTAATCCATGCGAATTTAACTACCGCCGCTACATGGAAGGTCAGGGGGTCAGATACTTCGGTTTTATCCGCAGCAGTGACGTCGTGGAATATCGCCCCTCTGATGATCTCAACCTGAGGGAAAGATCACTGACAGCAGCCCGCAAGATGATCAATGCCTTCGAAAAGGCCGGACTTGAAGGCGAAGCGCTGGGTCTCGTCACAGCGCTGACCATAGGCGACAAGGATCTGCTTGACAGGGAGCAGCTTACCTCCTTTTCAAGGGCCGGCGCAATGCATATCATGGCAGTCTCGGGCATGCATGTCGGCATGATAAGCCTGGGGCTCTCCTGCATGCTCTTCTTTATGCGGCGGAGACTCATGATCGTCAGGGTACTCATAATAACAACCGCACTGTGGGGCTTTGCCTTCATCACTGGCATGTCACCGTCGGTGCTGCGGGCAACAATAATGTTCACCTTCCTCCAGGCAGGCACCCTGATGAACAGACCAGCCGCAGCGATGAACAGCCTCCTCGCTTCCGCCTTCATCCTCACTGCTGCCAGGCCGGCAGTACTGTTCGAGGCAGGGTTCCAGCTCTCCTACCTGGCAGTGGCATTCATCCTGCTTTTCTATTACCCCTTGTACAGGGTCATTAAAGTCAGGAGCAGGCCTCTTGACTGGCTGTGGCAGATGACAGCCGTCTCTGTTGTGGCACAGGCGGGCACACTGGCTCTCTCAGTCAGGCTGTTCAACATGTTTCCCCTCCTCTTCCTGGCAACGAACATTATCGTGATACCAGTCTCGTTTGCGGTCATGGCGCTTGCATTCCTCCTTTTGATATTCTCGCCTTTCGGCCCTGTTGCATCATTCATCGCATCGCTGCTGAAGGTGCTCTCAAAGATGACACTGGGCTATACAGGCATGATAAGCTCAATGCACCACGGCGTCATCGAAAACATCGGCCTCACCTCTGCCGAAGCCCTCCTGCTCACACTGTCAGTTGCACTCCTTCTGACATCCCTGCTGCGGATAGGGAAGATCACTCTGAAACCCTTCATGGCCGCACTGGCTCTCTTTTTCGCCTTCGGCATCTTCAAAAACGTCACTGAGAGCCGTGAAAAGGCCGTTGTTGTCTATTACATAAGAGGCCGGGAGATGAGGGCGCTGCAGCAGGGAAGAAGGCTTTTTGTCCCGGCCGGCCAGGGAGAACTGCCTGCCGAGGTCAGAAAACATGCTGCGGAGCGGGGACTAAAGATTGAGATTTTACAGCCGGGGTAATGGTTCTTTTTATTTAACTTTGTCCGGAATTAGTTTCAACCCATGAGAATAGTAATTGCAGGTGCAGGAGAGGTGGGAACACATCTCGCAAAGATGCTTTCACAGAGCGAACATGACATTATACTCATTGACTCGGAAGAGGAGAGACTTAAGCCTATCGATGCTGCCATCGATGTGCTCACCTTTGAGGGGTCGGCAACATCGCTCGGCATCCTCAGGGAGTCAATAAAGAAAAACACCGACCTGTTCATCGCCGTAGCCCACTCTGAAGACACAAACATAACGGCAGCCATCCTCGCAAAGCGGCTCGGCGCCAGGAAGGTGATAGCCCGCATCGATAACATGGAGTATCTTGAACACGGTAACCGTGAGTTCTTCAAGGATATGGGCATTGACCATCTCATTTACCCGGAGCTTATCGCCGCCAAGGAGGTAATAAGCCTCCTCAAGGAGACAGGGACGACCGAGTTCATGGATTTTGCCGGCGGCAAGCTGTCTCTGTACGTGCAAAAGCTTGAGAAGAACGCCCCCGTCCTCAACCTCAGTCTTGAGGAGGTCTCCACGACGCTCAGCACAATACAGTACCGTGCCGTAGCCATCAAAAGGAATGACCGGACAATCATACCCCGCGGCAAGGAGGAGTTTCACGAGGGTGACCTTGCATATGTCATCTCCACCCGTGAAGGTATCGCCGAGATGATGAAGTTCTCAGGGAAGAAGAATGTGGAAGCACGCAGCGTGATGGTGCTCGGGGGAAGCAGAATAGGCAGGCACGTAGCGCTGAATCTTCAGCACGACTGCCAGGTAAAACTTATCGACTACAACCTCGAAAAATGCCAGACCCTTGCCGAGATGCTTGAGGAGACCCTTATCATCAACGGCGACGGGCGTAACAGGGACCTTCTTGCCGAGGAGGGTCTTCCAAATATGGATGCATTCGTTGCCGTGACCGGGAACTCCGAAACAAACATTCTTTCATGCCTGCTGGCAAAGAAGATGGGGGTGATGAAGACGATAGCAGAGGTGGAGAACATGGAATATATCAACCTTGCGGAGAACTCTGGCATAGACACAATCATAAACAAGAAGATCTCCACCGCAAGCCGTATCTTCCGCCATACGATGAACCCCAATGTCACACAGGTGAAGATGATGACAGGGACAGACGCAGAGGTTCTTGAGTTTTTCGTCTCCGAGAATGCCCGCATCACTGACGGTCCGCTCAGGCTTATCGATTTTCCGAAAGACGCCATCATCGGCGGGGGTCTGCGTAACGGCGTTCCGTTCATCGCCACAGGCGACACTCACATCCAGTATGCAGACAAGGTCGTTGTCTTCACCCTGCCGTCAGCATTCGAAAAGATAAACAGATTCTTTACCAGCGACAGAAAATAGGGATCATTCTGACAGGAGCAGAGGTGAAAGCCATTCGCAAATCGCAAATCGCAATTCGCAAATCGCAAATCGCAAATCCTAATACTCCAGAACTCCCTTCCCCTGCCTGAGAATGACAGGTTCGTCACCGGTACAGTCAACCACCGTTGAGGGCTCGTTGCCGCCGAAACCGCCGTCAACAACAAGGTCGGCAAAGTCAAAATACTTCTCATGAATGAGCTCCGGATCAGTGATGTATTCAATGATGTCATCATCCTCATGGATCGAGGTGGTCATTAACGGCCTGCCAAGGTCACGCACGATCTCCAGTGTGATATCGTTGTCAGGGATGCGGATACCGAGAGTCTTTTTCTTATGCTTGAAGATGACCGGTATCTGGTTGTTTGCCGGCACGATGAAGGTAAACGGACCCGGCAGATTGTGCTTCAGAAGCCTGAACAGGTTATTGTCGTGGATGACAGTGTATTCCGATAGCTGACTCATTGATGAGAATATCATTGACATGTCAGGGTTGCCCGGGTTCAGCCCCTTGAACCTGGCGATCTTTTCAATCGTCTTGACCGCCTTGATGTCACAGCCCATGGCGTATATAGTGTCAGTCGGGTAGATGACAATACCGCCCTGTTCCAGCACCCAGGTAACTTTTCGGATCCGGTCAGGATTGGGATTCTCAGGATAAATCTTTATTATCATCTCTCTTGAAAGTGACGGCAAATATATAAAGTTATATCGACAGGGGACAAAAAAAGAAGGGTAAGCTACTCACATCGCACCGCTACAACCTTTTACCCTTGCTGCCTTCCGACCCTGGGGGAGTTCAAAGGGAGCTGGTCGTATGAGACTTACCCCGCACAAAGGTAAGAAATTTTATCTCCCGCCCAAAATAATAGTTCCTCACTCCCCTCTTCTGCAGATATTCTTAAATAGATTATATTTGCTTGCATAACCAAATACCCTGCTAAAATGGAAGAAAAAAGATCTGTCTGGAAAGAAACACTCAACTATGGAATCATACTAGGTTTGGTGGCCGTTGTCTTTTCTGTGCTGACTTATATGCTTGACCTCACATTCAAGACGTGGATCATGTGGCCCAGTCTGCTGATAAGCGTTCTTGTGCTCTTTCTGCTTCTCCGGTCATACCGTGATCACTACAATAACGGATATATAACATACGGCAAGTCAGTCGGTGCTGGTGTGGTGATAAACGTCTATGCAGCCATTATTACCGCTTTATATATTTATGTACTCTATGCTTTTATTGATCCGGGCCTTGTTGACCAGCAGATGGCCATGGCAGAGGAAAAGATGATCGCACGGGGTGTGCCGGAATCGGCCATCGATGCCGGGCTGGCAGTTCAGGCCAAGCTGATGAAGCCGTGGCTCACATCACTCATGTCTGTAATATATGGCGTCTTCTTCGGCCTCATAATGTCACTCCTCGTTTCATTGTTCATAGTAAAAAAGGGGAACCCCCTGCTTGATGAAGAGGAGCCAGCCAAGGAATAATGGATCTTAGCGTAGTTGTACCGGCTTATAATGAAGCTGATTCACTGCCGGAGCTGGCAGAATGGATCAGAAATGTATGCTCTTCATCATCCATTGACTACGAGATCATAGTAATTGATGACGGCAGCAACGACAACACATGGAAGGTGCTGCAGGAGCTCTCTCTGAAGGATAAGAATGTAAGAGCCGTCAGGTTCCGCAGGAACTACGGCAAGGCGGCGGCGCTGCAGACCGGCTTCAGCGAAGCATCGGGCGATGTGGTCATCACCATGGATGCCGACCTGCAGGATAGCCCTGACGAGATACCCGAACTGGTGAAAATGATAAGGGATGAGGGTTATCACATCGTTTCAGGATGGAAGAAAAAGAGATATGATCCGTTAATAAAGAGAACCACATCAAAATTCTACAACCTCACCGCCCGCAGATTTTCAGGTATCAGGCTGCATGACTTCAACTGCGGACTGAAGGCCTATGATGCCGAGGTGGTAAAAAGCATAGAGGTGTTCGGCGAGATGCACCGTTATATCCCGATGCTTGCCAGGGAAGCCGGATTCAGCAGGATAGGCGAAAAGATAGTACAGCACAGGGCACGCAAATACGGCGTCACAAAATACGGCCTTGACCGTTTCCTGAAGGGTTACCTTGACCTTCTGACTATTGGCTTTATCACCCGTTTCGGTAAGAGCCCCATGCATTTCTTCGGTATGCTTGGCACACTGATGTTCATGACAGGATTCATTATGGCAGGCTACCTGGGTGCACGCAAGCTGATATTCATCAATCAGCATCTCAGGGCGCCTCTGGTGACTGACAGTCCGTGGTTTTATATTGCCCTTGCGGTGATGATCATCGGTTCCTTCCTCTTCCTGACAGGATTCCTTGCCGAGCTGGTGAACAGAAGATCATCGGAAAGAAACAGGTACCTGATCAGGGAGAAGCTTAATTTCAGGAATTAAGAATTAAGAATCAAGAATTAAGAATCAGGCACTTAGGCCGCAAGTCCTTCAGACTGGTTTAGCCCCCTATAAAACTGGACTAAAAGTACAAATTT
>JALOMM010000128.1 GCA_025455535.1 Bacteroidales bacterium
CAATGAACGTGACCGACCAAATGATTTTTTTTCAGGGTTGTATAAGGGTATATCACGCGTGTACTGCTCACTTCCCCAGAATTGAAACTCTGTTGAATCATATATAACCTTTTCCAGGGTCAGATCTGTCATGCCGGCAAGCAGTTCAATGCTTTTAACAGAATGAAGAAAGAAATGTCTAGGGGCATCAAGCTGAACCCAGTTCTCCCTGTAATGTTCCCAAGCATAGGAAGATACCGTCGGGATCCTGATCAGGCAGACACCTCCCTGACCGAGCAATCGTGAAACAGATTTCATTGTCTCAATCGGATCCGGGATATGCTCAAAGGAATGATGAAACATTATGAGATCCCACTTTCCGTCAACCTCGTGAATATCCTTTTTGAGGATTTTTAATCCGTTCCGGTATTCTTCCAGGACAGAACTATCCTTCGTCAGCCCTATCCGTGATAACATCCGGAGTTTGCCGGCCGGGAATAGCTTATAGATGAGCCCCCCGGGGATCCCTTTGCCAAATAAGGCATACCTGTTCCTCAGAGTTTTAACCGGCCGTATGATGGGATACTGCGGTTTCTCCGGCGAAGATGAGAGAAAGCTGTAATAAGTTGAGGGATAGTATTTTGATATATCTGAGGGAACTTCTGCAATCTGCAGGCACTCACATTCCGGGCACTGAAAATAGGTGAACCTTTCCCTGAGGCCGAACTGCATTTCCTTCACCTCGTATGTCTCATTACCCTCAGTATTATTACAAATCCGGCATTTCATCTCTTAATGTGTCTTCCGTTTGCAAAGTAACGTATAATCTCCTGATGAAGCCACAATAAAGAGCGAGAGTGAGAGTGAGAGCAAGAGCGAGAGTGAGCATGAGAGCGGGAGGAAAGGCGGGATCTAAATCCGGCCCTTTTTATTTCAGGCTGTCAAGATGATTCATGTCTTCCTGCCCGACGCTTGCTTCGTTGCCGTAGGCAAGGGCGGTGTCGATATGCCGGTAGCCGCTTTTAAGGGCTGTGGCGACAGAGTTGTACGCCACATCACCGGATGGTATCTGCCATGTCCCGAACCCTACTGCGGGGATCTTCACGCCGTTGGCAAGTGTAAAGAAGTCGTTGCTTTTCATTGTCTGGCAAGATGCTGATTAAGTTTATTAAAATTCAGTTAGCTATATAACCATCAGGGAAGGAATTTGTTAATTTCACAAGGATAAAATTCACTGAATATGCTTAAAGGTATTTCCACCCTGATCTCCCCGCAACTGCTTGAGACAATGGCCCGGATGGGCCACGGTGACGAGCTCGTCCTTGCCGATGCACACTTCCCGGGCGAGAGCCTTAATCAGAGGATAGTCAGGGCAGACGGCCTCCGTATCGCCGACCTGCTTGCAGCCATACTTCCTCTTTTCGAGCTCGATTCTTATGTGCCGCACCCTCTTGTCATGATGGAGCCTGTCGCCGGAGACAGTCCTGACCCGGCTGTGGAGGCCTCATATGTAATGAGCATCTCCGCGAGCGGCACCCCTGTCCCGCAGATAAAGCACATCGACCGGTTTGCTTTTTATGACCGTGCCCGAAAAGCCTTTGCCGTAGTCATGACCGGCGAGACGGCAAAATACGGGAATATAATTCTTGTAAAGGGAGTAATACCGGCCTGACTCCGTTATTGAATGCCAGAGTATTGTTTCTTTGAACCTTTAAATAGTCTGAAATGAAATATTTTAATCAGATTTTTCGGATCGTCCTTGTCATCGTTGCGTTAATTGCATTTACCTCTGAGAGAGGCATTGCCCAGCGGCTTAAGCCGGGCCCGCAGGATCTCTCCTTCTTCTCGACGGCCGACGATACCGACCAGCCTTATTCGGTATATATACCTGACAACTTTGATGAGTCAAGGGCCTATCCTCTTGTTGTCTTTCTTCACGGGGCATGGTCAAACCACAGGCTTGGCATGAGGCGCCTCTTCGGCGTGGGCAATGCCCAGGGATATGACTTTGTCAAGCCGGGGACAGTGCCTTTCGAGAATGATGTCGAGGCAACCAGGTACTGGCCTGACTTCAAACCGGTAGATTATATTGCCGCAGCACCATACGCCCGAGGCACTGCCGGATACCAGGGCATCCCGGAACAGGATGTATATGAGATGCTTGACGACCTGAAATCGAGATTTAAGATTGACGAGGACCGCATCTATCTTACCGGCCTATCCATGGGTGGCGGAGGGACGCTCTGGCTGGGTCTGACCCGCCCCGATATCTGGGCAGCCATCGCACCTGTGTGCCCCGCTCCGCCGGAAGGGACTGACGAGCTTGCGACAAATGCCGGAAACCTGCCTGTGCACCTCTTCATCGGAGACAGGGATGGCCTCTACAAGACAGCCACCGAATGGAAGACAAGGCTCGGGACGGGAGCGAAGAGACTCGATTATGTCGAATATCCCGGTGTTGGCCACAACAGCTGGGAGTGGGCTTACAAGGACGGCTTCATCTTTGAGTGGTTCTCACAGTTTAAGAGGGATCTCTTTCCGCAGCAGGTGAAGTTTACCACCCGGTGGTTCAAATATGACAGGGCATACTGGGTAAAATTTGACAATTTCGTTCCGGGAAGCCTTGCCACGATCGATGCAAAATTCACCGGGATGAATGCAATCGAGGTAGCCACCACGGGACTGGATGCGTTCACCCTCAGTCTTGAGGGTCACTCACAGTTCAACCCTGCCCGGAAAATAACAGTTAAGGTCGACGGTAAATCATTCACCACCAGGAGTGCAGACGCCGTCTCATTCTCAAAAGTCAGCGGAGCATGGAGTAACACCATGTTCACCCCGGGCCTCACCTCGAAGCAGAAGGGTGCCGAAGGACCGCTGTATGCCGCCGTGACCGCCAGCCACATTTATGTCTACGGCACGGGAGGTAATCCGTCACAGGAGGAGCTGGCAGCGAGAAGGGCACAGGCTGCCTCGGCAGCGGACTGGACAGGAATGGGAGGAAGGATCATGGTCTTCCCGAGAGTCATAGCCGACAAGGACATCAGGGCAAGTGACTATGTAACATCCAATCTTATTCTCTTCGGAACACGTGAGACCAATTCAGTGATTGAGAAATTTGCCGACAACCTGCCGGTTCACCTTGACAGGGAGGCCACGGGATACGGACTTGTATATATATTTCCCCTCAACAGGCATTATGTACTCATCAATTCAGGCCTTCCCTGGTGGACGCCGCCAAAGAGTGCTGAGGGGCAGGCAAGATATTCCTTCATGGGCTCCAGGGTTGAGAGGCTCAGGAAATATCCTGACTTCATCCTTTTCAATGAGACACCTGATAATGTCATTGTACAGGGGACCTTCGACAGCAACTGGAAGCTTCCCCCGGAGGCTGCCGAAAAATTCAGGGCCAGCGGTACTGTAACTGTTAAATAATATTATATAATTGATTGTGAGAAAGATAAAATCCGTTGTTTTTGACCTGGGCGGGGTGCTGATTGACTGGAACCCGAGGCACCTTTACAGAAAAGTATTTGATAATGAAGAAGAGATGGAGTGGTTTCTCTCCGAGATATGCACCTATGAGTGGAATCTTCAGCAGGACGGTGGCAAGACCTTCAGCGAGGCTACTGCGGAGCTCTCGGCGCTGCATCCCCATCTGAGCGATAAAATAGCCCTTTATTACGGCCGCTGGGAGGAGATGCTTGGCGATGAGATAAAAGGGTCGGCCGAGATACTATTGAAGCTTAAATCGGACGGAATGCCACTCTATGCCCTTACAAACTGGTCGCACGAAGCATTCCCTGTGGCGTTGGAGCGGTATGGGTTCATGACACAGTTTGACGGCATTGTGGTGTCAGGGTATGAAAAGCTGCTGAAGCCCGATCATGCCATTTACAGGGTTCTCATGGAGAGGTACTCTATCAACCCTGCCGAATCGGTATATATCGACGATAACAAACATAATGCTGATGCTGCCGCTGAACTGGGGTTTCACGCGATACACTTCCTAACTTCAGAACAGCTTCGCGATGAGCTGAGAAGCTTAGGACTGAGAGTTTAGTGTTAGAAGCTTCTGGCCCGGGGCACTTAAAACTGACAGACATGATGGGAATGATGTTACTGAGTGACAAAGAGCAATATCCTGATGCGGAGATACTTATGAGTGTGATGGCGGAAAGCTACCCCTCCTTCTCAGCACTAATGGAAAGGATTACTGATACTGAGTTCGGACTTATACCTGAATGGAACTATTACAATGACGGAAAAGCGTGGCTCTGCAAGGTTGTTTATAAAAAGAAAACTGTATTCTGGCTCTCAGTATGGGAAGGCTATTTCAAGATTGCATTTTACTTTGCCGGAAAGAATTGTCAGGGAATAACAGAACTGGACATTGATCAGAGAATTAAGAGAGAATTCAGTTCCGTGAAGCCGGTCGGCAAGCTGTATCCTCTTATCGTGAACATTTCGCAGAAAGATCAGTTGCCTGATCTGCTTAAGGTCATTCAATACAAAAAGAATCTCCGATAACAAGTCTGAGAACAGTATTATAAACCACGGGCATGAGAAGCGAAAAAGAAAAAATGATCAGCGGTGAATTCTATTACGCATTCGACGAAGAGCTGGTGAGAGACCGTATCCGTGTCAGGCGTCTGTTGCAGGAATATAATTCCACAAAGGCAGATGAGACAGAAAAGAGATTGGAGTTACTGGGAAAGATCCTTAAGTCGGAGGGTGAGATAATTATAGAGCCGCCATTCTATTGTGACTACGGATACAACATACGGGCCGGGAAGAATTTTTATGCAAATTTTTCATGCACAATCCTGGATGTCAACCCGGTAATTATCGGGGATAATGTGATGTTTGGTCCCAATGTACAGATATATACAGCCACACATCCGCTTGATCCGGAGGAGAGAATGAAGGGCCTTGAGCATGCCAGGGGCATAGTTATCGGGGATAATGTCTGGCTGGCCGGAGGGGTGATTCTCTGCCCGGGGGTAAAAATAGGGGACAACACAACCATCGGAGCAGGAAGCGTGGTAACCAGGGACATTCCGGCACGAGTTCTTGCTGCGGGTAATCCATGCAGGGTCATCAGAAGCCTGTAGCATCAGGCATGGCACTGCCTCAGTTGCCTGCTGCCTTCAGCCTATTGCCTGTTGCCTCATAATTTGTACCTTCACATCTCAAACCTCTGACCAATGAACTGGATTGACTTCTTAATCATCGCTCTCCTTGGCTTCGGACTGATCAAGGGTTATATGGACGGCATCATCATTGAGCTTGCCGAGCTGGCAGCCCTGATCCTCGGTGTCTGGGGCGCCATACACTTCTCAGGCTGGACAGCAGCCAGGATGTCAGGATGGTTCGATATGCAGACGCAATGGCTTGGATTAATAGCCTTTGCAGTGACTTTCGGCATAATTGTCGTCATGGTTAACCTTATCGGCCGGTTGATTGACACGGTTATGAAGGCTGTTGCCCTCGGCTTCGTCGTCAGAGTGCTCGGCGCCATCTTCGGCATCATCAAGACAGCACTTATATTAAGCGTGCTCTTCGTCTTCCTCAACACCATCAATGAGAAGAAGAGCTTCCTGCCTGCAAACACCATCAGCAACTCCTATCTCTATAACCCGATTGCCGATCTCGTGCCCTCAATCTTCCCCATACTGGAGGGAGGGAATCTTCTTGACAGCTTCAA